>MHCB01000028.1:0-483 GCA_001816455.1 Candidatus Blackburnbacteria bacterium RIFCSPHIGHO2_12_FULL_44_25 | reverse complement strand
CACATAAGATAAACAAAATAATCTCGTATTTTGCCGTACTTTTTACCAGGAATCATGCAAAAGAGTTTGTGATTGTGTGTTACTTCTACTCGGTTGCCGGATTCTGTAGTGAAGCTTAAGAAACGGGTTTTCTTCTTTGTTTTGTTGACATGAAGTATTTTTGAGGCTGAAATGTACCCTTTGCCGACGCCAGTTATCACGCTGTCGCCCGGTTTGATCTTTTTTATAGGAACTATGCCTTTGGTGGTAGTGATATCGACTGTACCAGGAAGACATTGGTCGTCGTCGGCAACGACAGTAAGGTTTTCCTCTTCACCTGCTAAAAGTTTGATAAGTTCGTTTTGGGCGATGTTCGTGTCTTGGAACTCATCTACTAAGATATATTTGAATTGTTTTTTGTATTCGGCGAGGATATTTGGTCTTTCCCGGAAGAGGCGAAGTGTGTTGTAGATTAAGTCCGAAAAGTCCATGACTCCTTCTTTG
>MHCB01000027.1 GCA_001816455.1 Candidatus Blackburnbacteria bacterium RIFCSPHIGHO2_12_FULL_44_25 | reverse complement strand
TATTAAATACTTCAAAAAAGACCTTAAAGCAATTACATGGTACCCTTGTGTTTTTTTGGAGATTGCCTGCCCCACAGAGCTTTTCGCGGCGTAGGGTTCCGTCTGAATGCGCGACAAATACACACGATACTGCCTCACTGATTCCTGATTAACTTCAGATAACTTACCCCTACCTGAAGACTTCATCCAGAGAGATAAACGGCGAAGATAATGAGCGTAATTGCGAACAGTCAACGGACTAACATCCCGTTCAACTTCCAAATACTCTAAAAACTCTTGAATGAGGCGTTCAAGTTCAGATTGAGGAACAGATCGTGGTTGGGCAACTTCCACAAAAACAGTTTACACAGAAAGTTAGCGAAGTGTCAAGATTGTGCGACATACCCACCGTGTTAGAATCTACACATGGCAACAGCCGAACAAGCCCAATCCTTAGATGAACTACTAAGATTTGTAGAGCTGACCCACAGGTTCCAACAAGTCAGACGCGCCATCTTAGTTAAAGACGAGAACCGTCCAGAAAACGATCTTGAGCATACGGGGCAACTCGCACTCTTAACCTGGTATATAATCAACTCACAGCGCCTTCCGTTAAACACAGAACTTGCGCTCAAATACGCTCTCGCACACGACCTAGTAGAAGCTTATGCCCAAGACACCTCCGCCTACGACGAAGCGGGTCGCCAAACAAAAGAAGCACGGGAAGCCGAAGCCTCCAGCAGATTAATGACTGAATTCCCAGAGTTTCCCGAACTGCATACTCTAATCAGTCAATACGAAGCTCGCAAAGATCCTGAATCAAGATTTGTTTATGCACTAGACAAATTACTTGGACCTCTGAATATCTACTTGGATAATGGGCGCTCATGGAAAACCGAGGGCGTCACATTGGAGATGCTTCTTACCTACAAAGCTCCCCGTATCGCAATCTCCCCAGAAATCCAACCCTACTTTGAAACGCTAATAGAAGTTCTCAAAGAGCACCCAGAACTGTTTACTCTAAAGCCACAAGAGCAACCAAACATCTGAGAATTAAAAATTAGTTCTATCTTATAGTAGGGGAGAGGCACTTGCCCTGAGTGAGCAAAGCGAACCGAATGGGTTCGGGTAAGATTCGGAGAGGCGATTTTTGATAAGGGCCAGTACCGGAGGGAATAAATAAGAATAGTTAAGTCTAAAAATGGAAGATGGAAGATGGAAAACGGAAAATCTAATCTAGATTAGCCCCTTCTCCGCACCTTCCTAGATTATGTCGCAAAAGCTACATTGTGCGACATAGTGCATTTAGCTTCCCTGGACCCACATGTGTCGCTTTTTAAAAAGTAGCACTCCGTATATCCCAATAAGACCCCAAAGAAGTGGAGTCACCCTACTATGAATCCTCCTATCCTTTCTTTGTTTATCTAATATATCGATACGCTGCTGTCCGCGCGTGTTCTGTAAAGTTGTCCACAATGCCTCTCCTCCCCGGAGTAGCACTTTAATAACAAACTATATCATTTGAAGCTAAAAACACCATTCAGGGCGCAATAAGAAGCTCGGAAAGAGAGAGTAAGAAATGTGTTCCACCACCAACCCTCACAGTCACCAGCCTCGAAAACCTTCGGGTTTTCTTATTTTGAGCCTGTTGGCACTCATATTATCGGTCTGCGTGAAAATTTTAGGTTAAAACCGTGAAAAACCCTGATAAAATTATAGGATATTATGGGTTGTCGCTCCTCTACCTCCCCTGCTCCAATAGATGGGGATGGAATTTTTCTGCGCACACCCTAGCTTCAAAATTTCTGCGTCACTCAGGTTACCAATCTACTGATGTTACTAAAACTCGACACTAGTCGAGTTTCATGAGTCTCCCCTGCTCTTTTACGTTTGCAAACATGGAATAGAAAAACCACAGAATTAAACTTATAAACACAACGTTTGCAATAATCGTCCAACCCAATTGCTGCCAAGAAAAGACCCCCGTGTTAATAACCTGCCTCATCCCCTCGAAAACATGGGTTGATGGTAATAAATACGCGATATATTGTGCCATTTGAGGTAATGCGGATACCGGATAAAATACCGCCGAGAACGGTTGTAATAAAAATGTTAAACCAAAGGCCAACACTTGCGCAGCCGATCCAAAACGCAAGATTATTGCCGTTGCAAACAACCCTATCGCCCACCCAAAAAGAAGAAGATTGACAACAAACGGAATTAGTGCGAACCCAAGTTGGAATATATTAAACTGATACAAGAAAAACGCCATTATTGTAATAACAACTCCCACCAACATAATTCTCGCAAGTCCAATCAAAACAGTAGACACCAAAAACTCACTTATTTTTAAAGGCGTAACGAATATATTGAGAAGGTTTCTTTCCCAAACCTCCTCCAAAAACACAACAGACACTGCTCTTTGTGATTGACTCAAAAGATCCCAAAAAATCAACGCCCCCAAGAGTACAGTAACCACGTTAACTCCACCAAGACCAGTCCCTTCAAGGTATCGCGACAAGAATCCCCACACCAAAAGTTCAGTAACCGGCCAAAAAAATATATCCATCAACCGCGGAACTGACCGCTGATAGAGATAAAGATGACGGATAAGTATTGCTAGGATTCTGTGCGTTTTCAATGTTTTAAAATTTTAAACATTCATTAAAAATTTCAAATTAGAAATTAAAAATTAGTTTTCCCCTCCCCTAACTATTGTCAAAAAGACATCATTCAAATCTTTATGTCCATACTTTTTAACCAACTCGCCTGGCGTACCAGTATCTGTTATCTTTCCCTTGTTGATAAAAACCACCCTATTGCAGATCTCCTCAACTTCCACCATATTGTGCGAAGTATAAAGAACCGTCACTCCCTTTTCTTTTTGTATCTGTAGTAATAATTTTCTCGTTTTGTCTGCAACATCAGGATCCAACGAAGCCGTTGGCTCATCCAAAAGCAAAAGTTCCGGGTCATTTATTAAAGCTTTAGCTAAATTTACCCGGGTCGCCTGCCCGCTTGATAAACTCCCAGTCATTTTGGGTAGAAGATCCGTTATCTCAAAGAAATCCGCAAGTTCTTTTATCTTCTGCTTTAAATTCCCCACTCCATATAGTCTCCCAAACGTAGCCAAATTCTCCCAAACTTTCAAGTTGTAGGGCATCGCAACATACGCCGAAGAAAAGTTAACCCTATTCAAAATCTCTTCGCGGGCCTTTTTCATGTCCTTCCCAAACATCCGGACCATTCCACTTGTAGGAGTCACCAAATCAAGAAGCATCTGAATTGTCGTTGTTTTCCCCGCTCCGTTAGGACCCAAAAACCCAACAATCTCCCCAGAAAAGACACTAAATGAAATTTTGTCCACAGCAGTAAAACCACCAAATTTCTTAGTTAAATCCTTTACTTCAATTACTGCCTTTTTCTTAGTCATATCTACGAGTGTACTGATGTACCAGTTCCGTCTCTCATCCCGCCCACCGAGCTGTCGCAAACATCGTCAACAGAACAACCGCCCCCACAAGAAAGTACTCCCGTATCGTTCTGGCAAAAAACCTCTGTTGAAGCTTTGCCTGTCCTAAACCTAAAACCACATACAAAACAGTCGTCAAGGTCAAAGAAGCAACCGGAACGGTAATCGGCCAGAAGGAAAGAATCATTGCCAACTCTCCCACAACAACAGCTCCCCCCAAAGCAGAATACAAAACATCCTTTCCTAACTTGTGTTCAAGATCAATGGACCAAAATCCTTGAAGGAGCATCGGAAAAGCAATTAGTGCCGTCCCCAGAGAGTTAAATCCAAAATTAAGTTTTAGGGAAAAAATTGTATCAAACAACAGAAAGGCAGTCAAAAGAGTTAATAAAAAACCAACAGCATGTGCCGCACGCAACAGGGCAATCGTCCTCAAAGTCGCAACCGTGTAAATGTTCGAGGTCAAAAACAAAGCATAGATTCCAATAGCGTACAAAACCAAAACCGGAATCGCCGACAATACACTTGCAGGCAGTAAAAAGTAAAAAAGTCCAACACCAGCCGTAAAAAACGTCGGCAAGACAAGACCTAATAGTGTCGCATTTCTGCCCAATCCGTCCCGTAAAGCCCAAACCGCAAAAACCAGAGTCATAAACGTCAGTCCTGAAATAACTTGGTAACGAAGTCCAATCGCAAAAAACTGCATCAAAAGAAATCCGCAAGAAAGAAGAAGAGAACTGATTACAAACTTTTGCCGTTTAGTCATGAAGTAAGTATATCCACCCCCGCATACACCTTCTGCACATCGTCATGCTCATCCAAATTTTCAAGGAGTTTAATAATTCTCGAAACCACTCCCTCGTCACGAATCTCAACATTGGTTTTCGGTCTATAGATAAGTTCCGCACTACCAACCTCCATCCCCGACCCTAAAAGAAGCTGCTTGGTTGCAAATAGCTCTTCAGGCTTTGTATAAACCTCAATACCATCCTCTGCCTCTTCAAGATCTTCTACTCCCAAATCAATAAGTTCAAGCATTCTGCCTTCTGCATCCGACCCCCTTTTAACCACAAGTTGTCCCGCGCGCTCAAACTGAAATGCAACAGATCCCGGGGTCCCTAGTGTCCCTCCTCCCCGCTCAAACAAGTTCTTAATCTCCTGCGCAGTCCTATTTTTATTATCCGTCGCAGCCTCAACAATCACAGGTACCCCAGAAGGTCCGTATCCTTCGTAAGTAACTTCTATAATATTGTCTAGTTTACCCTGAGCGGAGCGAAGGGCCCGTTCTATATTTTCCTTAGGCATATTGGCCTGCTTTGCTTTTTCAACCGCAAAACGAAGCTTCATGTTCATGGCAGGATCAAGTCCCCCTTCCTTTGCAGCCATAGTTAAAGCACGCGCAAGTTTTGTAAAAACCACACCTTTTTTCGCATCATTTATCTCCTTCTGCCTCTTGATTGTCGACCACTTAGAATGCCCTGACATAGCTTCGAAATTATACTCCAAAACCCAATTACCCACCAAACTCCCCAAAAAAGTTAAAGCCACAACGCCGCACAATGCTACTCACCTGCCCTCACGGACACCTCGCTACCACTCCACCCTTCCCCTTGACAAAAAAGCACCAAACTAGTTAACTAGTCAACTAGTTACTTCTCAAAAACCATGCCAAACCTACTTGCCCAACAAGCTGTCCAAGCTGCGCTTCACGGCCAATGGGAAGAAGCAAAAAAAATAAACGAAGAAATTCTCCAAAGAGAAGAAAAAGATCAAGAAGCATTGTGTCGCTTAGCCAGAGCGTGTCTCGAACTCGGAAAACCAAAAAAATCACTCTCTTTTTACAAGAAAGCCCTAACCCTTGATCCCTACAACACAGTAGCCCAAAAAGCCGTTGACCGTCTGAGAAAACTTAAAGAGAGTGGTGTTAGTCACACCACAAACCACAACAGTAGTACAAAGGGTGGTCTCCAACCAGCAGTCGCGTTTCTCGAAGAACCCGGAAAAACCAAAACAGCAACCCTAATCCACCTTGGGGCAGAGGCTTTACTTACAAGCCTTAACATAGGAGACCCCATCAAACTCCTTCCCCACGCCCACAGGGTCTCTGTGGAAACCGAGAGTGGAGATTTCATAGGCAGACTCCCCGATGATTTATCAGCAAGAATCATAAAATTTGCCAAAGCCGGAAACGAATATGAAGCATTTGTGAGATCTGTAACTTCAACCCAAGTAAGAATTTTTATAAGAGAGTCGAAACGTGGAGACAATGTTCAAGATATTCCCTCCTTCCCGCAAACCGAAAAGACAAACTACGTGTCCTTCACACCACCAGACCTAGTTCACGACGAACGCCCGGCAATGGAAACCCTCGAGGAAGAGTTGGTAGAGTGATCAGTATTCCTTAACGAATCTATCACCAAGAGTGATTTCCAAGGAAAACGGCCCGTCATCCCCAACTTCGTAAGTTCTACATTTGTAAATCTGCGCCAATCGCCGGCCAGCAACAGACTCAAGATTTTGGACTTTACCCGAAACCACACAAATCTCGCCATTCAGTTTCTCTTTTGCGTTTTCCGTAGAAATAACCCTTAGTCCCAAAATCGAAACAACCCTAGAAACTTCGTTTGCAAGCCCCGAAACTCCCGACGCATTATTAACTCTCAAAGTCTTTGACTCAGCAAAAACCTTATCATCCCGCAGTGAGTCAAGCTCTGTTACGGTTCGTTCTGGCACAACTTCATACCCCTCGACCCCATCAGAAAAGGTCTCCTCCACGAGAACATTCTTCTTGAGAATTGGAATCTCGTTTCTCGAAAATCGACCAACCCGACCAACCGAAACCAAAAGGTTAACCTTATCGAAAAAACTCAGGTTTGTCTCGAGGTTGTTCAGTTTAATTATTTCTCCAATAGCCCCCATCAGACCCAAATTTCTATCGTTAAACAAAATTTCTCCCCCAGGCCCCACCCACGCATCAATCGGAATACCTAAAGATTTTTGCACAGAGTTTTGCAAAATCCTTCCTTGTTTTTTTTCCTGAATCCCTAAGCCCCACAAGCTCCCCACGAACCAATTCCCATATCCCCCTGACGCAACAACCTGAGTATTTCGGGGAATAGTAATAACACTCACCGACTCGTTCTGGGGATTATACGAGTAGACAACCGGGTCCTCCGAAGCAACAACAACCGTAACACGTGTTTCATTTCTTCCCAACCTATTCTCCCAAAGCCCATAAAGCCGAACGGCAAAATACCCAGACACAAAAAGAAGCACTACAAAAATCAATGGCCCAAGAAAAGAAGGTAGATGACGTTTAACTTTCCGAGACCTAACACCACCAGAAGATTTCCTAGGCATTAAATCACAATACCACACGCGTGAAAAAGATCACAACCCCAGTCAAAGAAGAACAAACTTATTCCTAAAAAGCCTTTTAAGCTCAACATCAGCTCTGCTTCGGAAAAACTCACTGTCTCCCCAATGATCTTTCAAAACCCCAACCACATATTCCCCAGAAACCAACTCCGGCAAAACCACATAATCAGCATGCATTTTGTAAAGCCTTTTTGCGTCCTCCGGAGAGGCGGCTCTCAATATCGTATAAGCCTCTACTTTTTGTCTTCTTATCTCCTTGAGAAAAATTAGGTTGTCTTCAAAATTAGGAACAGTGGAAATAACAAATCGTGCCCGATCAAGATTCAAGAATTCAACAATTTCAGGATCCCCCACATCGCCGTAGATTGCCAAAATACCCTCATTCACAAGATTCTGGATAACTCTGGGGTTAAAATCCAATACCATAAACGGTATCTTTTCTCGCTGCAAAAATCGAACAATCTCCCCCCCCATCCTATGCGCGCCGACAACAATCACATGATCGGTCAAACCATCAAGCTTCTGCTTCATTTCAAGCTGATGAGTAAACCCCTTCCTCTCAAAAAAGTTCAAAAACCATCCCGATTTCTTATAAACCTTCCTAGAATTTGCAATTAAAATCGAGGAGACAAGAACAGACAGGACAACCGTCACAGCAACAGCAGTTAAAGTAGCCGAAGAAACATACCCAACTCTTACCCCAATAACCATGATTATTAGAGAAAATTCCGAAACCTGGGACAAGTTTGTAGCCGTTTGAAATACAGTATGTTTCCTAAACCCCAAACCTCCCAAAACGGTAGCAAAAATCAACGGCTTAACCAAAACCGCATAAACAACAAGAAAGACAATCAACGGAACAACAGAAACTATTTGAGAAACCACCACCTGGGATCCCAAATAAACAAAGAAAAGCATTACAAAAAAGTCTCGCAAGGGTTTAACTTTCCCTTGAATCTCGTAGTAGAAAGGGGAACTGGCCAAAGCCAGCCCCGCCAAAAATGCGCCAATAACGACAGAAAAGCCCAAAAGAAGAGAAATTGCAACATACACAAAACACCACGACAAAGCCGTAAGAAACAAGAGTTCCGGGCTCGTTGCAACAGCCCGAAAAATCCGCCTCAAAATATAACGAGACAGAACAAAGGTTAAGAGCAACAATGCCGTACCTTTAAAAATGATGGCCAGGACCGGAAAAGACTCCTGAAAACCCGCGTGTGCAAACGAAGAACCAACGGTCATCGCCATCAAAACTCCAAGCGCAACCAAGTCCTCAATTAAAAGAATTCCAATACTAAGTTTTCCATAAAGAGAAGACATGTCTCTTTTCTCAATTAAAAGCTTTACAACCACAATCGTCGACGAAAAAGCCAGAGTCAGGCCTATAAAACCACTTTCAACGGGCCCAAATCCCATTAATCTGCCAATTCCCCACCCGAGAGATACAGACAATGCAATCTGCACAAAAGAAGTAATAATTAGAGGTCGACCCAAAGCCTTCAGTTCCCGTACATCCATCCCCATCCCTATAAAAAATAAAACCATCGCAATACCGATCTCGGAAAACGCAATCAGAACCTCTGAATGAACAATCCCCAGAAGTCCGGATAAGGAAAACACAACTCCAACAAGAAGATAAGCAACAATCAAAGGAAGCTTAAGGAAGCGGACCAAGTATCCAAACAAAGAAGATAAACCTAAAACCCCAGCAAGTTGAATGTAAAGCAGGTTGCCGTTTTGCATCTCAAAGTCTCTGGTTAAAAGTAGCACACCCGAAGCTCCACTGTCCACTCTTCCCAAACCCAACGATACTTGACTATAGGCTGAATTTATGATATAATCTGATCCAGATAGCAGGCAAATGGGCTTGCTTTTTTGTTAGTTGAAGAACCTTGACAAAAGAAAGGGGCTCAGGATGAAAATCGGGCAGGATATGCTCACTTTGTGCCTGGTTGTAGCTATCACCATGGTAGCCACAACCACAGTCTCGGCGAAGCCAGTCGACATGGAACCGGCCGCCTACAAGGCGTTGTTCGCCCAAAACCTCAAGCAGATCAATCCGACTCTGCGGGAGAGAGAGCAGAACAGCAAGGCACCGACTGCAACACCGGCTACCGTGGGAACCCCACAGGTGCCCACAAGCACACCGACCGTGCAACCCACACCACGGCCCGCCACGACAACTCCCAATCCGACAAGGAACGAGGAGTCGCACAACGAACAGGCAAATGCCTCTGGCCAAGCAGGGCCAGCTACAGTTCGTACACCCACAAGTGCGGTCCAACCATCCAACCCAACGGCAAGTATCACGGCAACGGCCACAGCAAGTCCGACAAGGACTCCAACCGTCACAGCAACCTTGCCCCCGTGGAGTAGCACAACCCCCCGACTAGACTTGATACCCACGAAAACCCAAGTCGCGCAAGGAGAGTGTTTTGACGCGCAGATACTATTCCGCACATTCGGCAGGCCGCGTGTAACAGCAGGCAGCTTCAAACTCTCGCTGGACACAACTCAGGTCTACCTGAACAAGGGCAAGTCCGGCGAGGCGATCGTCGAGGCCCAAAAGCTCGAGATCAACGGCTCAATTGAAACCTGGCGAATTGCCGCCATCGATTGGTACATGGACGCCTACGACGGTGAATTGGCAGGAATCCTAGTATTCTGCACTACAGAGACAGCAACCAGTTTTTCTATCACAATAACCGAAAGCGGCGTCAATTGGTGGCCAGCCTCCGGACAGCAGGTTTTCAAGACACCGAACACTAGTCTGGTGTTGAGTGTGGTTACAAATTCAGCGGTAACAAACACAAACACACCCACACCGACAGTTGCCGCAACCGCCTCAGTTGCACCTACCAAAACAAGCACATCAACAGCAACACCGAGCCCGACCCAAAGTCGGACACCGACGGCGACACCACCAGCCACACCTAGCCCAACAGCGACCACCACAGCAAGTCCCACCAGGACTTCCACAGCGGTCGCCACGTCGACGCCCAACTAAAAACCAGCGCCGGCTGCATTCAGTACTAGTTTGAGACTTCAGTCTCCTAGTCGCAGCCGGCGCCCACACACCCTACTTCAAACTTTTCAGCACAGCTCCCAAATCTTCCGGTAATTCAGCTTCTACCACAACCCTTCCCCGACTTACAGGATGCATAAATTTCAATTTCGCAGCATGTAAAAACAATCTCGGACACCACTTCCTGTCTCTCCTGTTTGTTTTTCTTCCAGCGTATATGGGATCCGCAACAATCGGGTGCCCCATGTGCTTTGCATGCACTCTAATCTGGTGCGTTCTCCCAGTCTTGGGGTAAAACTCCAAAAGAGAGAACAGTTCATCGTTGGTCGTTCGTCGCTTGGAGCGATCCTCTTCTATAAACGCTGAACGATAAACCGACAACACGCGGTACTCCGTCGTTGCCCCCCGTCCTTTCTCAACTACCCCAAACCTTTTTCTGTTCTGAGAGAGCCTCCCAATGGGCGCCTCGATGACCCCCTCCCCAGGCTCAAACTTCCCGTGTACTAACCCCAAATACACCTTCTCCACTTCCCGTTCTTTAAACTGTCTCTGTAGCTCCTCTAAAGCCTCCGAAGTTTTCGCAACAAGAATCACCCCGCTAGTCTCCTTATCAAGTCTGTGCACAATCCCATTACGCAATTCCCCATCATGCGCAAGCGGGAAATCAAAGTTACTATCAACCCAATCCTGCAAGGTCTCCCCCGCACCAAACCCACGGTTAACCACCATCCCCGAAGGCTTGTCTATCGCAAGCAGAAATTCATCCTCGTACAGCACTTGTGGTTCCACAATAGTTGTATAATACAATAGATATGGGAATGACATCTGTTAAACTTCAAATCCGGAACCTCCAAAAGCCTGACAAGAAAGCAGTAGGCGAATTTCTGGTAGATAGCGGTGCATTCTTTACGGTAGTACCCGAAAAAATGGTCAAAGACTTGGGGCTAAAACCCGAAAGAACTCAAGAGTTTAGTCTGGCCGACGGTAAAACAATCAAAAGGAAACTCGGCAATGCCTTAATTAAGTTTAGAAATGACGAGATTGCAGTCCCTGTTGTCTTGGGCGAAAAAGATGACTCTCCCCTTATGGGAGCTCTAACACTAGAAGCAATGGGATTAATGCTCGATCCATTCTCCAGAAAACTTTATCCTGCAAAATTAACCCTCTAATTATACGTCTATCTCTTCTTCGATTCCGCTTTTCTCTCGCAATCAATGCACACTGTAGTCTCAGGAAAAACTACCAATCGATCGGTATCGATCATCTTCCCGCAAGACTCGCAAATCCCGTAAACACCAATCCTAATCCGAGATAACGCTTTTCTAATCTGGATAGTCTTTCTCTCCAGCTCACGCCTCATCGCTTCAGATCTTGCGTGTCCAAATTGCTCAGCAGCAGTAGTATCCGGAGAAGCAAAGTTATCACTCCTTCCGCTAACAAACGGGTCATCGCGCTCTAAAGAAGATCGCCGCAACTCCAATCTCCTAAGCTGTGAAAGAAGAAAGCTTCTTATGGGCGAAAGGAGTTTTCGAGGAATACTCAAAACCCTCTTGGCTTTCGAACTCGAATTTATAGAATTTTTACTCACAGATTTTTCCTTCGTGCCCTTTTAAGTCTGGCAAAGACACCAACCAGTCCAGTAAACCCAATTCTACCAGATCTAAAGTAGATAAATCCTACGAAAAACAGAGAAACCAGAAGGGCGATCAAACCATCAACCAAGTGACCAGGAGATGATAGCACCCAAAATTGGTATGTTGCAACTAGCGCACGTAAGGTAAAATACACTACAACAGTCGACATCCCGACAAATCCAATCTTGCCCGATGGGTACCACGAAAAACGTCTGTACTTTTTAAGAAAAAATGTATATACAAGGAGCGTTACAACTCCCGGTAAAACCCCAATTAAATTAACAAACCGATCTCCCCACGAGTCCCGAATAACAATAGCCCCGAGGGCAAAAATAGAAAACCAAGAAAGACCAACGGTAATCCCATCCAAAGCTTCAAAAAACTTCATTCCAAACTTTTTAAGAGAATAGAAACCAAAAAGAAATGTCCCCACAATAAACCCCCAAAAAGAAAATTGCGGAAGCCACTTGTTAAATATCACAGTCCCCAAAAATCCGCCCACTAAAAACAACAAAGTCGCGGAAAAAATCTGATCAGGGGTGTAATCTTCCCTCAGCTTTCTCCAAAAAACAAACGAAAAGGAGAAAATCCCAAAAAAAACAAGAAGATAATAAAGAAAGACACCCATATTGACAGATGTACGTCCAGATTATAACATCAACGTTACGGTTCACTAACCGAAAGCGTCAACACATGATTGAACTACCCCATGCAGTCGTAGGCGCAGCCATTGCAGCAAAAGTCGGAAATCCCGCGCTCTCCCTCCCACTCGCCTTGGCAAGCCATTTTGTATTAGACCTAGTCCCCCATTGGAACCCCCATCTAAACCGAGAGATAAGTGAACACGGCAAGATTACCACAAGAACACGAACAATCATTGCCCTAGACGTTCTGGTAAGCCTAGGGGCAGGGTTCTTCATCGCCTCAACAGCCCTCCCCGATACGGCTCGCTTTATAACTATCGCTTTCGGAGCCTTTTTTGGAGTACTGCCAGATGTGGCCGAAGCACCATTCTTTTTTCTAAAATCCAAAAACAAATGGCTCGAACGCCTTGTGAAGTTTCAATCCAGCCTCCAGTTCAATGTCCCCTTAATTCCCGGAGTAATAAGTCAGCTCTTAGTCCTTGTGGCAGCTCTCTGGTGGGTACTGGGAACGTAAAAAGGTTTAGGTTTAGAAGCTCGTATGGTGAGCGGGTTTTGTTGAGAGGTTTATACCCTTAACCCCTAACTTAATTCCATACCAGCCTCTATACCCCTTAACCCCTCACGCCCGTTCTATGTATTCTCCCGTCCTCGTATCAACCCTTACCTTCTCCCCTTTGTTAATAAACAAAGGCACCCTGATTTTTAATCCATTCTCAACTGTCGCCTGCTTGTACATATTACTCGCACTATTTCCTTTTATTCCAGGATCCGCCTCGGTAACGGTCAAAACAACACTCGGCGGCAAATCAACAGACAACACCCGATCTTCTTTACCCTGAGCGGAGTCGAAGGGCCAAAACAGAACGTCAACAATCTCACCCTCCCTCAAAAAGGCCACCTCATCCCCCAATACCCCCAAAGGAATAACAACCTGCTCATAAGTCCTGGGGTCCATAAAGTTTGCTCCTTCCGCATCCTTATATAGATACTGGAGCTTCTTTTTTGTTGTCCTTATATCCTCAACCGTGTTGTTTGAAGTAAAACTCTTGTCCGTAATTGAGCCGTTGGTTAGGTTTCGGGCACGAACCTTCACAGTCGCACTCCCCCTCCCCATCTTCACAAATGTGTATTTTAAAACCAAATATGGCTGCCCATCAGACAAAAATGCAGTGCCAGCCCGAAGATCAGTAGATGCAATCATTTATGAGGTGAAGTATATCAAAACTCGGTTCCGGAGGTAAATTTCCACTTCCCAATATGCAATGCCGGCATCTGATTGGTGCCTAATTCTGTCTCAAAACTAGAAAGTCGAACCAAGTCCCGCCCAACAGACACAACATCAGATAACGCCTCAGGAATACTCTGATTAAACCTTAAGTTTTTTACTGCGTGCTTAATCTTCCCGTTCTCAATCAAAAACGTCCCATCCCGCGTTGTTCCAGTAATAGTCATTGATCTGGGATTCAAAAATCTCACATACCAAAGCCGGGTTACCAAAAGGCCCTTCTTAACATCCTTTATCATTTGTCTCATAGATTTAATACCAGGCTGAAACTTCAAATGAAGCGGAATCGGCCCAGCGGTGTTTGGCGCGGGAAGCGCATGTCCTGTGTTCTTCGCTTTGAAGCGCCCCGCATTATACGAATCATATGTAAGATTAACTAGTCTTCCACTATCCACTATCACCAACCTCTCTTTTGGAAACCCCTCAAAATCAAACGGCATAACAAACCCAACCTCGTCTAGTGGGTCATCCACAATAGTGATATTTTCCCCAAAGACCTTCTCCCCTAATTTTCCCGAGAAATAACTTGCCTGCTCGTGGTACATCCGAGCATTTGGCCCAAGCCAAGCAAAAAAACCCATCATCTCTCCCACAGCTTGAGGCTCCAGAATTACCTCATATTCTCCCGGCTCAATATCCTTAGGGTCTTCTCCATCTAATACCTTTTTCAGCGCACGATCAGCGACCAGATCAGCGTTAATCAGCGCCGGATCTTTTTGAAGATCCGACCCAAAGCCAGTTGAGTGAGGACCCAAGAGGATTGTCGACAAATCAGAGGCAGCCGCCGCGTGGTATGCCCAAACCCCATGAGAATTGGCAACCGCAACCTCAGACAGACTGCTGTCATACGCCCCCGACGCAACAATTCCATGCCCCACTTCTTTTACTTTTTTAATAATTGTGGCAACAGCCTCCGCCCTTTGTTCCGGAGTTGCCTGCTCTGTAGAAGTCTCAACTTTAGGTAAATCTTGAGGCTTTGGAAGAGATACAAAATGGGGATCTTCTTTTTGATTTTTCGCCAAAACTTCAGCCCGGGCGACTACATTCTTCAACTCCTTCTCATCAAAACTATTTGCCGACGCAACACCTATACGCTTGCCCCGCGGAGCTTTACGCGAAGTGGGGTCAAGTATAATTCTTACAGACAAACCCAAATCCTGTGAAGAAACATTCTGATGAATCTGAGAATTCGCAAACCGCGTCAAACCATGGTCTGTGACAAACAACAAGACCTCAACTTCCTGCGCCCCACTATACCCCAAAACCTTTTTGGCAATTTCTTTTAATTTCGCCTCTCCTAACATATAAGTTCTGAAAGTATACCAAAAGCCCAGCGTCCAACCATCTAGGTTGACAAAAAACAGAAAGAACATTAAGCTTCAAACCTAAATGGACGCTGAACGACTCCGACAGAAGGCAGACCAACTGCGAACAATAGACCCCCGCCAAACAGAACTAGACCCCAATCAACTGTTTTTCTTGCAAAGAGATGGGGCTTTTGCCCTTCTAACTCGCGAAATGGCCATCGACCAAGATGGAGAACCAACAAATCTATTCCTCCTTACTGTCCAAGGTGACCTTGTAGGTAGAATGCTGCTAGCCGAAGAATTCAAAAGGGCTCTCGGCGCCCCTTTTGAAAAGTCAGAAAGCCTCCACACTGACCAAGAAGACAGTTACGCCTGGAAAACTATCTTCAAATCCGGAAAAACCATAGTAGCATTAAACCCTGATTTATTTCTCGGGCCGGTCGACCCCAAAGTCACCACAGATCACGCAAAGACAATTGCTTTTAATCATGCCCGAACCCAAGTAGAAACAGAAGATTTGTTTCTGGCTTTACTCGAAATTCCGGAAAGCAGAGCAGTATTTGAGCGTTTAGGCTACAACCCAGGAGACTTGGCAAAAGAACTGAGAAAGAAGCTCCGCTGGGGCAACGACAGACAACTACAAGAACCAGACGAAGTCCGTTTTACAGAATCAGTAAGAGAAATCACCGATGTTGTAGTCGGCATCGCCCATGAATTTAACTCTCCAGAAATCACCCCAATACACTTCCTTATGGTAGCAATTAACAAAACAGACAGGCATGACCCACATTTTTGGGAGAAATTCCCTTTAGATGTCGACTGGAAAAGAATTTACAATAGAGCACGCCAAGAAGTACTTCGCCAGTCAAACCATAACACCGGTTAAAGGTAAATTCGTTCTGATATATCTGTCTACCTCCGTTCTCGTCATGGGAGCATAATACCCAACCTTTCTCCCCCCAACACCTCCCATTGGATCAACAAGCGGCACCAAATCTTTTCTGTTTGCCCCAAATTCACCCAAAAGGTGTTGAACGACACCCAACGCCTTTTCCACTTTTTTTAAATCCAGCCCATGCTCATCAAGAGTATCTCTAAAAACACGATAGTCCGCCAAATACAAGCTCGCTTCTGCTCTATACGTATCGCTCGCTCTAAGCGCATCTTCGGGTGAAACTCCCTCTCTTTCTAATGCAAACTGAAGACCCAAGATCTCAAAGCCAGTGCTAACTCTGTCTACCGTAGACTCCGATACTGCCCCTTCATCCCCCCGTAAAGCTACCTCCACCTCTCTGTTCGGCGCTATGTCTCGATAAATCCCTCGATGTATCCTCTCTTTCCCTGCTTCTCCAATCTCCATATATAACTTAAAAGGAACCTGATACATGCGCTCTTCCAAACCTCGCACCTCCTTCTCTCTACCGGCAGCCAAAATAATAAAAGTCCAATCCACTACGTGTCCATACTCATGACTAACCACAGTATCTATTGCAACCCTTTTCAGAACTTCCGGTTCGACTTTAACCCCACAACGATTCAATGCTCCAGCTATCCGCGCCTCAAATATGGCAACACACTTGTTCCCAACAGAAAACAATGCCGCATTCTCAGGATTTGAAGGAAAATAGTATTCTCCAAACCAAAAGGCAGACGAATCACTTTCCTCTGCGGTTATATTTCCATCATTAAGAAGCCTACTCCTAACAAGCTCCCTTAGTGAGCCTGGAATCACACCTTTTTCAACAAACGAATCACAAGCCCCAGTAAACGCCCCAGGAAGCATAGCCCGTAAATCCTCCACAGGCGGAGAGTCAGGAAGTGTTTTATAATCCGGATGCCTCCCATCCACCTCCTCAAGCAGTTCAATTATTGGTAAAACCCGAATCTCCCAAGGATCTTCTCGAGAAGCTTCCTCCATTACACCCCGCTGAACCAAAGTCGTCAGAGCTTCCATCGTAGGACTTGTAAATGCTCTACCCGAAAACCCTTCCCTCTGTAAATCCCCCTCAGTCAACTCTGTCATCGCTCTCCTAAATATACTACGCCACCCCTATCTTCACCTTCCTAAACCTCGCAGGACTTGCTCCATGCCCCGTATACATAACCTGGGACGGCTGTCCTTTTCCACAATTTGGCGTTCCCCATATATTCCATTCATCTTTTCCGCAGATGGCGTCACAAGAATTCCAAAACTGAGGGGTCATTCCTTGGTATGTAGGATTTTTAAGCATCCTACCCAACTTCCCATCTTTAATTTCCCACGCAATTTCAGTTCCAAATTGAAAATTTAGACGCCGGTCGTCAATACTCCAAGATTTATTGGTAGACATGAATATCCCGTATTCAGTATCAGCTATTAAGTCTTCCAAACTACCTTCTCCTGACTCTAAATTGACGTTAGTCATCCGAATTAAAGGAATCCGAGCCCAACTCGACGCTCGCATGGCACCGTTACTATGGCGTCCCGCCGAAGCCCCAAGAATTTCATCCAGCTCCACCGCAGTTTCCCGGGAAGTTAGATACTCCACAAACTTGCCATCGCGAACCAAATAAACTCTCTGCGCAGGAACTCCTTCATCATCATATCTAAATGTTCCCAAGCCTCCGGGGAGCGTTGCATCCGCCGTCATATTCACAATTTTCGATCCATACGTCATTTTTCCCAACTGGTCAGGTGTCATAAAACTAGTTCCCGCATACGACGCCTCATACCCCAAAGCTCGGTCAAGTTCTGTCGGGTGTCCGCAAGATTCATGAATTTGTAAAGCCAACTGGTTACCGTCAAGAATAAGATCAAATTCTCCTGTTGGGCACTGATCAGCTGTAAGAAGTGCCATTGCCTCTTCCCCAATCCTCGGCGCATAAGAAACCAAGTCCATCTCCCGTATAAGCTCATACCCCCTCGTTGCAAACTGCCCCCCGTGAGAATTGGGATACGAACGATTTTGAAAATCAGATCCTTCAGCGGCTGATGCCTCAATCCCCGCTCCACAATAAATAATTTCCTGATCAATCAAAGCGCCCTCGGTCGATGCAAAAACTTTTTTCTCCTTATGCCCCGAATAAGACGCCTGGGAAATAACAATCTTCCTGTCCGTTCTCTGCGCCTTATCCGCAGCCAAAAGAAGCTCTAACTTCTCCTCCAAAGGAACGGTAAATGGATCAATCTCAACTGGAGTTTTATAACTCCCTTTTACAGGTTTCTCGGAAGATAATTTAGTTTTGTGATCTATATGCTTTGCCGATGACTCAGAAATCTCAATCGCAAGTTTTACAGTGCGGTCAATAGAATTTGGAGAAAAATCATTAGAAGCAGCAAATCCCCACGCCCCGTCTTTTAAAATTCGAACACCAAAACCTTTGGAGGTAGAAGACTCCAAAGCCTCAACAACTCCATCCTTTGTTGCAATACTTTCCGCCTCGCGCTCAACAATCCGAACATCGGCATACATTCCCTCTGGAATTTTGGAAATAATCTCCTCTGCTTTTCTCACGTAAAGATTGTACCACGAACCTATTTTTCCTTTAAAATATAATAAATCGCGCGACCTTTACCTTTTCTTTCAATCAATCCTAACCGCATTAACCTTTGGAAATCCAATGTTCTTGTTGCCTTAGCGCGATCCGAAACCTTGGCACAAACCCGGTTAGTAATAAAACCGTTAACTCTTATGTAATCAAGAATCTTTATATGATGTTCTTGAAGTTGAGTATCTGGGCTTATTCCAACCTCTGGAAGAAGCTTTTGGACTCGCAATAACTCATCAATTATGCCTCCAGTAAAGTATTCGAGCCAAGTGGTAAAATCAATTTGATCTGTAATCTCATAATAGTTACCAAACTCTCCAACACTTTGAAAGTAGCGAGTTACATTCTTGTTGTAATAATTCTCAAAGCTAAACAAGTTAAAGGTATTTAAGTTCATCTGAGCCAATAAAACTTTAGTAACCAGCCTGGTTGTTCTACCATTCCCATCTAAAAAAGGATGAATTAACACCATCTGCTTGTGGAATATCCCAGCCAAAATTAATGGATCAATCTTACCCCTATTTTTATTGATGAAGGTAATTAAGTCCTCCACCATCGGCCCAACATCGGGAACATCAGGAGGCAAAAATACTACTTGTCCAGTTTTTGGATCATTTACTACAACTGGTTTTTGTCGCAAACGCCCCAAGTCAGTTGTAGGTAACAGTCCTTCGGTAACTTGCTTTTGAATCTTCAATACTAACTCAAGAGAAATCCTAAACCCGCCTTCTTCAAGTTCCCTATTGAGGTCCTGGAGCGCCCGGTTGTAATTCAAGATCTCTTTCTCACTATCCCTTACATGCTGGGGTTTAGATTTAAGGATCTTTTTAACCTCTGTAAGCGGCAAGGGATTACCTTCAATACTGGTTGAAGCATAGGTTGATACCGCCCGAGCAACCTTTTCAAACTCCAGTAACACAACATGCGGGAATCTTCTGTCATTTAGTTCATGAACCAAGACATTTACTCGTTTAATGCTTTCTAGAAGACTGTTGGTAATTGTATATTTGGGTTCAAACACAGTTAGCCAAATTATAAGAGAATCTTGAAATTCTCCTATAGTCGAATTATAGGCGATTATTAGTCGATTGTCAATATACTGGGGGTTTTATCACGGAAATGATAAAATGGTATCTAAGCCGAAGTGGTGGAATTGGTAGACACGCGGGACTCAAAATCCCGTGAGCCTTTAAAGCTCGTAACGGTTCGAGTCCGTTCTTCGGCACACTTCGGCAAGCTCAGTGTAAACTGAAATTGCTGAAAAGTGTATGTTGTAGGACGAGAAGTTTATGGTGAGCCTGTCGAACCAAGTCCGTTCTTCGGCACCTGTCTCAGTTACTTCCTATATACTCGTTCGTGAGTACCAATTTTTACAAAAAGAACACAATCTTTTTCTAATAAAATATAAACCATACGGACGCTCATCGTAATTGAAATACTCCACATGCTGTCCAAACTTCCAGTTAACTTATGAGTTCTTAGTGAGGGGTGTTTCGGATTTTCTTCAAATAACGCTATGAGGCTGTTTTAAAACAGCCTCTCCACACTCACTTTACACAAGTTAGCAAAGCTAACGCGCGAGTTTCAAAACGAGTTGTATCTGTTTCTCGATTCTCTCAAATAACTTCTTATCCGCTCTTTGTAACTTAGTTAGCTCTTCTTGAACGAGTGGAGAAAACTTAGCCCTCATTCTGAAGTTTTGTGAAAAAATCCTTTGCCTCAACAGCTTTATCTAGCTGCTCCAAAGCTTGTTTTGCATCTTCCTCTGTTTCAGAAGATGCTTTGAAAATAGGATACTCTTCATCCTCAACATCTTTTATAAGAACATGTTTAACATACTGAGTTAGAGGCAAACCAAATTTACTCGCCTTAGATCGCAGTAAGTCTTGAAGCTCCTCTGAAAGATTAACTTTTAATTGTATGGGTGAATTCATATTTTTACCTCAATTAATACCCATTCTATACCTATTTTGTTACCTTGTCAAGGCGCGATGGCGCTAGCTTTCCTCTTGCTCTCTCCACCCCCTGGCTGATATACTCATAAGTACCCTCACAAAAAAATCGGCGAGGAATAAATGCGAGAAGACGATCCGGCAACAGTGCCAGTAATTGTCACAATCGGTAGAAAAACCCTAAACCTCACCTCCCTCCGCGAGAATCAAGCTCCAACACGCGGCCTCAATCTGACCTGGCAAGAAGAAGGCGGGATTCTAACCCTAACCTACGGGTCGGGCAGACAAATAGCACGAGTGCGAGGTGTCTCCTGGGAATTTGCACTTTCTATTGCAGGCAGATCCAGGATGGACAGTATCCCCGGCGTGAGAAACCGCTGGGTCGTACTCGCCCCAAAGGCGTATCTTCTCTGTCACAATGGTACCTGCAAAGCGAACACGCTGGAGCAAGGCCTCAAGGAGCTAGGGCTAAACGTGACAATCGTTCAGAGCACCAAGCTCGCCCTGTTAGGCGCGTCCGTTCGATACACAGGAACCTCTTTCAGCGTGGGTTACATTCTCAAAGCTCTGCGTAGAAAATGCCGAGCTCCCACCTAATTGCCAGAAAGAAACCCCGCCCACCAAGGCCTCTGTTTACCGTCTCGCTCAGCGAGACAAACGAGACGCTCAAGCGTCTTGCCAACAGAGGCCTTTTCTATTCCAAAATGGTATACTACCAGCCACAAGATCTTTAAAAAAACTTTTTGTGGCAGTAGTGTGGTTCCAAACCGTTTGGAGCCAGATTCTGCCACAAAGGAGCAATTGTAGTGATACTCCTCACCCTGGATCGATGTAACCTCCTCCCAGAGGATTGGCAAAAAAGGTGGGAAACATACGCACCCGGCCTAGCTGCCAAAACCAAAATCGAAGCGTTGGGAGAGCCAACCTGGCTGGGAATAGTAAATCATTGGAAATCTTGGTCCAACGGCGGTCAGAAAGCGCGGGAAGCCCTACGGGTCGCAACAAACTCACCCAAAAACCGACCCCTATTCCCTGCTGTGCGGCGTCCCGACTACTTCAAAGAAGGAGCTGACGTTCTTTGCTACCTTCCCTCTCTTGCAAACCACGGGCAAGAAGTGGTCACAGATCAAACATGGCTACGCGGCACAGTTGTGCCCCAGATCGGCCCCAACCAACAACTGTCCATCGCCGAAGTCCTCTTCTATCAGAGGGTAACAACCCAACCGCGATACTCCGACACAGACGGAATGAGTGGCGATTTTGATGTCCTAAGCCCAAACATCTTCCTTCGAGAGGAATACCGACAGCTCCAACAAAACGTTTGGGGGAGCGATTTTGCGCAGCTCCTTATCTACGCCTCCGCTGGTTACTTGCACTACCCAATCAAGCTGGTAGAAAGCCTGTGTCCACAACTCAAGGAGCAATAAGAACACAGGAACAGCGTAGACACGCCATCATCTCCAGCCTACTCGCCCACAAAGGCCTCTGTTTACCCAAAGCCCAAACAGAGGCCTTTTCCACGCCAAAATGGTATACTAGCGGCCTGGAAGTCCTTTAACAAATCTTCGTGGCAGAAATGTGGTCCCGAAACCGTTTCGGAACCAGACCGACTGTTACGAAGGAGAACCCCAAGATGGGCACAGAAGACCCAACCACCCAACCCCAAGCCTCACGCCTTGGCATCACATTAGACGCCACGGTTCTTGGAAAAGCTCTCAATGTTCCCGCCATCCGTCTGCACTACGCAGCGGGTGTTGCTTCAATCTGGGTACTCTTTGGAGGCAATGCGGACGACAGGAACTCATGGTCGCTGCTCCTCACGCTCCTAAACGTCAACCGCGCCGACGCTAGGCAGATCGCAACGGAGATGCGCCTCAGTTCCACCCCAGACAACGGCGTCTGGGTGCAAACGAACTTCTGCGTCACTGTCTTGAACGACGGCAGCCCAGCGGCAGAAGGACTGCTCGAGGCGGTGCAGGGCGCGGAACTCCCCTACAAAGTGGAAACCGCCACCCGCTTCGGACTTCAAAGCACGAGCGGTGCGTGGGTCAACTTGACTCTCTCTTCGGGCTTGCCGGACATCTTCCGCGCCGAGTGGGAACGTTGTGGCCACCCGCGCTGCGACTACCATCAACCGTAGCCGGTAACCACACCTGCCCAA
>MHCB01000026.1 GCA_001816455.1 Candidatus Blackburnbacteria bacterium RIFCSPHIGHO2_12_FULL_44_25 | reverse complement strand
TCTGAGATATTTTCTCCCTAAATCTACCATGTGGGGATCTATGTCTATACCAACTTTCCTAACCCCAGGCCAGTACTCTTCAACTAATTCGGCAACCGATCCTCCGCCCAATCCTAAGATTAATATGCTTTTTATTTCTGGCCTCAGTTTTTTGATTTTCTTTAACGCAGACTTCCAGACTCTTTTGACGAGCCAACCACTCTGAGAAATTCCGCCGACTAGTAATCTTGTACCTTCTAAGGTTTTTATGACTTTGATTTTTCCGTTGTACGGACTTTCGACTTCCTCAATTGTGTTAACCAGTTTCCACATACTCATAAGATTACAGGATGGCAGAAAAATAGTGAATAGGCTTTTGGGGGTGTAATATCTAAATTGTGACACGGCCACTAGCAGAAGAATTGAGACCCCAAAAGCTGGAGGAGTTTGTGGGGCAGGAGCATATTGTTGGTAGTGAGGCGATTTTGCCTAAACTATTGAAAAATGCGAAAGATTCAGGACGATTCCCTTCTTTAATCCTCTGGGGACCTCCGGGGACAGGCAAGACAACTTTAGCCAGAATCTTGGCAGCGGAACTTGGTTTAAACTTCCATGAGTTTTCGGCGGTTAATGCTTCGACCAAAGACATACAGGCTGTCTTGTCAAAAGAACACAAGAAAGGTAGTAATCAACTAGAATTCTCCTCCGTAGACAGTGCACTTGTCGGAGAAAGTAAACCACCATTGGTTTTTATTGATGAGATTCATCGATTTAATAAAGCTCAACAGGATAAGTTGTTACCCCACATTGAGCGAGGGGATTTGATTTTTATTGGGGCAACGACTGAGAATCCTTCATTTGAAGTTATTGGACCGCTATTATCCAGAACGAGAGTATTGGTCTTAAATCAACATGCACTAGGCGACTTGGAAAAGATTGTCGCGCGGGCAGCAAAGCACCTGGGCGTGATATTGAATACGGATGCACATGATTTTCTTTTGGAGTCTGCAAATGGCGACGCGAGGGTTTTATTAAACGTTCTCGAGATTGCGGCTCAACTCGGAGGTAAAAAACTAACTTTACCTGAGATAGAAGAGGCAATGCAGAAAAGACAGTTGTCTTTTGATCTTCAAGGCGAAGAATACTACAACACAATTTCAGCGTTACATAAGTCAATTCGTGGGTCGGATCCCGATGCTTCAATTTATTGGCTTGCGAGGATGCTTGAGGCTGGACAAGATCCGTTATATATTGCCAGACGGTTAGTTCGTGCGGCAGCAGAGGATATAGGACTCGCGGATCCACAGGCTTTAGTTTTGGCAAATTCTGCCTTTGAGGCCTGCGATAAGATCGGCATGCCGGAATGTAATGTCATTTTGGCAGAACTTGTTGCGTATCTTGCGCGAGCTCCTAAATCTAATGCTGTTTATATTGCCTATGGCGAGGCAAAGGAGGATGTTTTGAAACATGGCAATCTTCCTGTGCCTTTGCATATACGAAATGCACCAACAAAACTTATGAAGGAGATTGGGTATGGCAAGGATTATGATTACCACCACAGTATAGAGGGTGAGAAAAAAGAAGGGGTGGATTATCTACCAGAGAAATTAAAAGACAGGAGGTATATTTCCTCAAAAATCAAAAAGGCTTAGTAAGAATATATCCTACTTGTACTTGGTCAAAATTATTTTTAATCATGTTTTTCCAGGACTGGCTTCCGTGCTCGACCATTGAATAAATGTTTTTAACATTCAGGTTGAGGGCTTTGTTAATCCTATGGTTTATCAGCGCAGTTTGATAACCTTTGCCTCTGTAATCTTCCATAGTGCCAGTTGCGTGAAGGTATGCAAAGCTCCCATCTCTTGAGTAGAACATTCCAGCACCGGAGACGGGAATCTGATCCTCGTATATAAGATAGAACTCAGAACATAGGTCTGCGAAATGATTATCTTGTATTCCATCTAATGTTTTTCTGCACATTTCGAAATAACTCTCATTGCCTGGGAAATCAGCAAAAGTTGAGAACATAATTTTTTTGTAGTCCTCGTAATTTTCGGGATTTACTTCTATAATCACAGGTTTGGTTTCAATGCGCTTGCGGTTTTTAACATCTAGAATCATCCAAGTATCTCTGGTGTCTAAACTAAAACCTTTCTTTACGGCTTCTTCTAAGATTCCAGAGGCCTGCTGGCTTTGTTGTAAGTAAACTGCAGGGGTTTTTCCTTTAGCCTGGTGGGTGCCGATTATTTTCTCAAAATCAACTTGCTCACTAAGTGGAAGGGCGTAGTTGGAGTAAATGCTTGGGTCACGATAATTGAAAAAGAATCTTATTCCGTTTTGATCAAAAATTTCATCAAAGAGTAATCCTACGCCCCAAGTTGCGGTTAAATCCCAAACAGTTTTGAATTTTTCTTCACGGGTCATTTTTCTATTTTGTCTTTGCCCATGTATGGGTGGAGGACTTCGGGGATCACAACTGATCCGTCTTCCTGTTGATTATTTTCCAAAATTGCTATTGGGGCGCGAGACGCGGCAAAGAGTGTCCCGTTAAGCATGTGGACATATTTTGTCTCGTCCCCGTCTCTAAACTTTATATTTAGATTCCTTGCTTGGTAATCTGTAGTATTTGATGTGGAAGTTACTTCTCCCCAATCGTTGCGCCCGGGCATCCAGGCTTCAAGGTCATATTTTTGGGTTGCTTGGGACCCCAGGTCTCCTGCGCACATTTCGACCACACGATAAGGAATTTCTAAACTTTGCCAAAATTCTTCTTCGGTTTTTAAAAACTCCTGAAGCATGTTGTTGGAATCTTCGGGTTTGGTATAGGCAAACATTTCAACTTTTGTAAACTGGTGGACGCGGTATAAGCCTTTTGAGTACTTGCCGTATGCTCCTGCTTCTTGGCGAAAACAGTGCGAGTAGCCGGCATATTTTATCGGAAGATCTTTCTTATTGAGAGTCTCGTCTGCATGATACCCGGCCAACGTCACTTCGGCTGTTGCGATAAGGCCTAGGTCATGGCCTTGTACTGTATATATTTGGGCCTCGTCGCCTTTTGGTAAATAGCCTGTTCCCAGATAATATCTTTCTTTGGCCAAATCCGGAGTGATCATAGGAGTGAAACCGCGCTCTATTAAGAATCTGATTCCATAATTTACGAGGGCCAGCTCTAGTAGTACTCCGTCGTTTTTAAGATAATAGAAATCGCTCCCTGAAACTTTTGCCGCCTTTTCAAAGTCTATAATGTCCAACTCTTTCCCTAGTTCTACATGATCTTTTGGAGTAAAGCTGAATTTCTTTGGCTCTCCCCATTCTCTTAAAACTTTGTTGTCCTTCTCCCCTTCTCCTTCTGGAACATCATCTTGGGGTAAGTTGGGAATTCCTTGGAACGCAGTGTTTAGCTGTTCTTCTGCTTTTTCAAGTTGAGGTTCTATCTCTTTTAGTTTTTCTTTTATCTCTTTACCTTTTTCTCTATTTTCAGGAGAATCGTTTTTGCTGATCTCGTTTCTTTCATGTCTTAGCTCTTCCACTTTTTGCAGGAGATCTAACCGCTCTTTATCGAGCGCAACGACACGGTCAACAATACCAGCGTCATAATGTTTTCTGGCAACACCGGCTTTCACAAGTTCTGGATTTTCGCGGATTAAATTTATGTCAATCATTTTATAATCCTAGTTCATTTGAAATTCCTTGCATGGCAACAAGAGCAAGAGCAACGAAATCTGTTAAAGGAATTCCTAGCTCTTTTTCGCAAGTTTCTATCTGTTCTCTTTTTGCACCTTTCGCAAAAGATTTGTTGGGAAATTTCTTCATGACGGAATCAACTGTTACTGCTGATAGTTTCTTGTCGGGGCGAACCAGGGCAACTGCTGTTATCAATCCTGATAGTTCGTCTGCTGCATAAACTGCTTTTTCTAAAAGATTTTCGCGATTGGGTTTTATTTCGTCTGAGTGGGCTTGAATTGCGTTGATAATTTTTTCGGACACTCCAATTTCTCGGAGTTTCTCGGAAATAACCAATGTGTGTTTTTTGGGATCTTTGTCTGTTACTTCATAGTCTGCATCATGCAGCAATCCAACAATTCCCCATTCTTCCTCGTCTTCGCCGAACTTCCCAGCTAAAGCGCGCATTATTGCCTCTACCGCAAGGCCGTGTTTAATGAGGTTCTTGTTTTGAACCATCTCTATTAAAAGAAGGTGCGCTTCTTCTCTTGTTATGCCAACGGGTTGTTTTTTCGTTGCAGTTTTTGGTGTCTGTTTTTGAGCTCCTGATTCTTGCTCCTTTCCTGTTCTTCGCATTAAAGGGAACAGTACAACTTCTTTAATAGACCATGTGTTTGTAAAGAACATTGAAAGGCGATCTATCCCTATTCCAATTCCTCCCAGCGGGGGCATTCCATACTCCATCGCCTCCAAAAAATCTTCGTCTACCTGCTGTGCTTCTTCGCGATCCTTTCTGGCGGCTTTAATATCTTCTTCAAAACGCGCTCGCTGTTCTATTGGATTTGTTAGCTCAGACCACCCGTCACATATTTCCTTGCCTCCTATGTAGCCTTCAAACCTCTCAACCCACCCTGGTTTTGACCTGTGGTCTTTTGAAAGCGGACTTACTTCTTTTGGATAATCTATAACCCAGGTTGGTTCTATTAAGTTGTCTGTGATTTTATGTTCGAAAATAGTAAAAATAAGTTGCCCCTTTGCCTCTCCTCCAACAAGCTCTATATTATTTTCTTCGCAGTAATTCTTAAGGCTTTCTTCTGTTTCTTCTTCAATATCAAGCCTTAGTGTTTCTTTTATGATTTCAGACATTTCGATTCGTCGCCATTTATTACCTATGTCAATTTTATGATCTCCAACTTCAAGGGTTGTTTTTCCTAAAACTTCTTGGGCAAGATGTTTAAATAAGCCTTCTGTTCTTTCCATGATAGTGTTGTAGTCGGCAAAAGCTTCGTAAAACTCCATCATCGTAAATTCCGGTTGGTGGGTTAGATCTAATCCTTCGTTTCTAAAATCTTTGCAGATTTCAAATACTTTCTCATAACCCCCTATAACCAACCTTTTTAAGTAAAGTTCATCTGCGATCCTGAGGTAGAATTCCTGGTCAAGAACATTTACGCGTGTTTTGAAGGGCTTTGCGTTTGCTCCGCCATATAAAGGCTGTAGTGTTGGAGTTTCCAGCTCTATGAAACCTTTGTCATCAAGGTATTTTCTGGTTTCCTTTATTAGTTTTGCCCTTTTGTCAAACCGATTTTTAACTTCAGGATCAAGTAATAAATCCAGGTATCTTTTTCTGTATCTTTCTTCTGTGTCCTTTAAGCCATGCCAGGAAGGAGGAATTGGGCGAAGGCTTTTTGTGAGCAACGTAAATTTGTTCGTATCAATTGTGGTCTCTCCAGTTTTGGTTTCCACTACTTCTCCTTCTACTCCCAGGAAATCACCGACATCCAGTAGGGAGATTAATTCAAAATCTTCTCCCAATTTTTCCTTCTGGAACCAGATCTGTATTTGACCGGTTTCGTCTTTGAGGTTTGCGAAAACTGATGCGCCATGCTCTCTTAGTGCCCATAGTCGCCCTGCTGTTTTTACAGACTTATTGAGACTTTCTTGTGACTCCTTCGTCGTGTGGGTTCGTTCGTAAGCAGCCGGATAGGAGTTTACTCCTAATTCTTTTAATTTTCTTAATTTTTCCAAACGGGCTTCCCGGACAACATCTAATCTTGCCATATGCTTTGAAGTATATCTAAAAATAGGCTGGAGTAGCAATGAGGCTGATTACTCTATACCAAGAATTGTATATTCAACTTTGCCGGCGGGGGCGTCAACTTCTACAACTTCTCCTACTTTCTTACCAATTAAGGCTTTGCCTAAAGGCGATTCGTGGGAAATTTTCTTTTCCTTGGGGTCGGCTTCCCATTCCCCAACTATATTGAATGTATGCTGGCTGCCCTTTATGGAAACCTTAACCTGGGCCCCCACCTCTACTTCCTTTTTGGAATGACCGGATTTGACAATTACGGCTTGGTTTAAAACGGATTCTAACTCAACGATTCGGCCGTCTATGAACTCAAGTTGCTCTTTTGCTTGGTGGTAGTCTGAGTTCTCGGAAAGATCACCCATAGAACGGGCCTGGGAAAGGCGATCTACTGCTGCCGGGCGCTTGTTTTTTTCTAACTCGTCTAGCTCTTTTTGAAGTTTGGCAAAACCGGCTTCAGTTAGTTGAATTGTCGGGCTTTTTTGTGACATATAGTCGTTAGTGGGAAATTAGGAAATGGTGGAGTAGTTTAACTTCCAATTGATAAAGGTTTGGGCCGACATCTAATCTTAGCTTGTAGATCAGAATTGTCAATCCCAGACTTATCTT
>MHCB01000025.1 GCA_001816455.1 Candidatus Blackburnbacteria bacterium RIFCSPHIGHO2_12_FULL_44_25 | reverse complement strand
AACAAACTTGCCGGAGAATCGTTTACAGTAGCCGTGGATAACCCTCTCACACAGGATGTGGAATTTTCCTGGTGGGTGATAGAACTGAAACAGTGACTTATCAATTTAAAATCAAAATCACTCTTCGGTTTCTTCCGAGGGGATCTCTTCGGGAACCGCATTCGCCCCCAACACTATTCTCGCAGAAGCAGTAGACCCCGTAAGATCCCCATCAACTCCCGAAATTCCCCAATTTCCATCCAAATCACCAATTAACCCGGAAGACTGAGTCTTCATACTGGAAGAAACCAAAACTTGAGTATCCTCATAATCAGTTCTATCAGCATTTCCGGTCTTTACAACCTCGTATCCCATCTCTTTCAATTCTGCAGCAACCTTTGCTGCCAAACCGGGAGTAGTTGTTCCATTCAAAACCTCTAACGTCCAGAGAGACTTATCAAACGCGACAGTTGGAGTGGGAGTAGGTTCTTGAACCTGGGTTAATTCCCCACTAGACGCCTCCTCTCCGGTACTCGCAGGCTGCCCCTTACCTTGACTCTGTAAAAACAGATATGTAGCCCCAGCCCCCAAAAGCGCCAATACCACAACTAAAGCAATATACAAACCCACCCGAGACTTGCCTTTCTTCGGTTGGGCCAAAACTGGATCGCCAGTCCATATCCCCTCTTGAGACTCTGGCCTCCTCACATCTTGAGGCTCTTTGTTATCTTCCATATTACTTTGTTCTTGTACCATTCCCGGGGCCTTTTCGTCAACCCCCTCCTCGACTAACCCAAGCCCAACCTCGGTACTCTCAATCTCCTCCACAACAACCGGAGATTTGTGCGAGAAATTCTTGGAAGAAACCTCCTCAACCACAACAGGAGACTTACCAACCTTCTCTCTTTTACGAGCAACTTTCTTAACAGGCATTCTATATAAAGGTTATCTCCTTATTTTAAAAATTGCAACCTTGGTGGGATATTCTAGAGTTAGCGTGAAAGTATTTTAAAGACAAGCAATTAAAACAAAGTCAAATTCTGTTGGTTAGCTGCTGACTCGCGCAAACTCACTTTTTCGATTTTAAATTCACGCACTGGCTTAGCGGACTTATCTTTCTGAATCAAAAATAAAAACTCCTTGTTCTTTACCTCCTGGTGGCCGCTGGAAAGCCACTCATTTGTCCACACCATTGTAGCCATAACATTCTTTTTGTAGTCCATTTCAAGAATAGAACATCGCATTTTAAGCTCACGTAAAATTTCGGTGATTGCGTCAAGGGTGGCTCGTCCGTTGTTGTTGTAGGAAAGAACAATATATTTTGCTTTCGTTTTTTCTATAAGTTTTTTCAAAGCGTCAATCACAACATATCTTCCTTCCGCATTTTTCCTAAATTCCTCAAAAACTGAAGCAGCAACCAAATCGCTCACATCCTCGCGCCGACTGGCCGCACCGGTTAGCTTCGGTTTGTCGTTAAGACAGACCGTTTTCCAAATGTGGTAGTAAGAAGCATAACGAACACGAGAAGGCGGCATTAACTCATTAGACGAACCATAGGGCGGATCGTAATACGCTAAATCGACTTGAATATCATCGAGTAAATCAAAAATATCCTTATTAAAAACTTTGTGGTTTCCATTATCAACAATCAATTTAGGAACCACCATTCTCATCGTGTTATATGCACGAGGAGCCCATCGCTTCAAATAAGAAACATGATGACCAACGGAACTATCCACTTTATCCATCGCATAAATCAAACTCGTTAGAAGCACTGATTTTTCTATTTCATCATTGGCAACATCATCAATTTCCTCCCGTATGGCGTCAAGCTTCATTGTGTTGTGCAACTGCCACATTCTCTTTTTGCCATCCTTGTGTACTGCACTTCCACCATTTGGCTTACCCCCATAGTGTTCCGTAAACCAACCAGCTTTGCCCGGGAGCCTATTTAAACGATCAATAATCCGCTGGTAATACAATGCGGGCTTCGTGTTCAATAAATAACATTCTCCAAAAACTTTTGACCAAACGGCAATATCATTTGCCCAAACCTCATAACCTGCCTTCTTAAAAGCCTGCGCAACCCGTGTAGTACCCGTAAAGCCATCAAAAACTGTTCGGATATTAAGAGGCCGCACTAACTCAAGTAAAGTCGGGATTATTTCTCTTTTTGAGCCAGCGTATTTTATACCCTCGGTCTCCATGGCATTATTGTATCAGAAGAAAAGCTTCAAAATTTCCTCATGTTTTTCTTTCGGGGACACAAGAATTTTGGAAAGCAAGTTAATAAGCGGCTGGTTTATCCCATATTCACCACTTAAAAGCTCCCTAAAGTATTTGTGTGCATTCTCGGTGTGCGTCCACATGCCACGCTGTAGTGCATTGGCCTTAGCGTCACCATATCTGACCTCAAAAACGTATCCGCCATCGGCATCGTAGAATTTATATATCGGAAAGGTTTGCCGGTTAGAACCAAAGTCTCTCGGTGGTAAAAATCTTATACATCGCACAGAAGAGTATGCCTTTACCAGATCAAAAACTATAACCTTAAAAGCCATTGCCCGCTCGTTATAAATAAGAGGCAATACATTTACACCGTTGAAATCTGCGAAGCATGGATTTCCCAAAATTTTCTTTATTTGTTGCACATCCCTTATCTCTCCACCCCCAACTGTCTTTCTCAGAAACGAGAACATCGAACTGTCCTTGTTTGTTGAAAGCTGTAACGGTCCAAAGCCATACGTTTTTATGCTGACTGGTATCTCTTCTCCACTTTGTAAATCCTTAACCCTAATATCCTCCTCAAATTCCTTCGCTCTAAATTTCTCCTTACCGGTATGACGGGCAGAATATCCACCAACAAATTGGCTGATATATTCAGTTAAAGCAATCTCTGCCAAATCACCGTGGGTTTTGTTCCCAATAATCCGCATGGAGAAAATGTTTGCAAGAACACTGCGAATTACACGAGGATTATCTTTGAAACTTTTTTCAAATTGAGCAGAAAATCTTGCAAAAGCTGTTATCTTCATATCGATGTGGACCTGGCCAGAATCGCCGTGCACAACTCTCTTCCGCCTGGCACCCTCTCGATCCTGGACAAGGATACAAACGCAGTTTGTGGACCTGGCCAGAATCGAACTGGCGTCTCCGCAATGCGAATGCGGTGTATTGCCACTATACGACAGGCCCAACCAGTGGACCCGAGGAGAATCGAACTCCTATTACTTGACTGCCAGCCAAGAGTTTTGCCACTAAACTACGGGCCCTTTTCAAAGAGTAATTGTACCACGCGTCACAAAGACTGTTGAGCCGAAGACGAGGCAGCAGGGGGAGCAGCGTCCGAAGGTAGAGGAAGTTTCGGACTTACAACCGGAGAAGCTGCTGGCTGCGGAGCCTGAAGAGGGGGCTGTGCTCGCCCACCATCTTTAAGTTCCGCAGAAGGCGTCGCCCCTTTATCTTTCGCAACCTGTACCTCCAACTTCTCAAGCTCAGCCTGAGCGGAGGAATAGTCACTGCTCTTCGGATCAAGTAACTTCAGAACCTCACGAATCTCCAAAACCGCCCTTTCTGTTTTGGATGCGTCCCGTAGAGCAATCGCCAAATTATAATGGGCATTTGCCAAATCAGACTTAGCAGCAACAGCCAACTCAAAAGATTTTATAGCCTCATCATAATTAGCCAGTGAATACCAAACACCCCCCAAAGCAATCCTCAAGTTGGGATTCGTAGGCTCCAAAGCTATTGCTTCCTGGTAAACAGATATAGCAAACTGATCGGATCCCTGGACAATTGGCATTATTGCCCGATAAACATTACCCAAGTTAGCCCAGTTAGCACTCTTCGTGGGATTCAATGAAACTGCAGCCTTAGCTTGAGCAATAGAAAGTTGAACAAGCCCTGTAATATCGTTTTTATCCGCCTCAGACAAACTCTCTTTCTTCGCAATCTCCTGCACCAAAGCCAGTGAGATCTGGGAATGGTCAGTTCTATAAAAATCAACCCGCGGATTAAGCTGTATCGCCCGAGCCATAGAATCCATTACGTCCTTGTACTTACCCTGGCTAGAAACTGCATTTAAAGCCTTTCTATAAAAAACATCCGCAGCATACGCTTTACCACCAAAAAACCCAACTAAAGATAAGCTCCCAATAGAAGCAAAGACAACCAAAAGCGCCATCAAATTAAAACCCCGCTGGCGTCCCGTAGACGCCTGGTCCCCCCACATCGAGACATGAAAAACAAGACCCCTCGAAACCAAAGCAGCAAAAACAGAAATTAAAACAAAGAAGAAAAATAAAGTAACATTGAAAGCCGGAAAAACCAAGAAAGAAAGAACAAAAACAAAGAAAGTAGCTTTAAGATAAGGAACATCGCCTCCCCCAGAGACAGAACTAACACTCTTCCAAGAAACCAACAATAAAAACACAAAAGTTACCGCCCCCAATATCCCCGAAACCGTAAACAAATCAAGAACAAAGTTACTGGAAGCCGAAAAGGCCAAATTCCAATTCTTATCCGCGTTATACTCAAGCGGCCTAAAGCGATTAAAAGCCTCAGAAAAATCTCCTGGCCCTACTCCTAAAAACGGCAGCTTCTTCAAGGTTTCCAAAGAAATACTCCAACCGGCCGAAATTGGCAACACCTGAAAAGAGGTCGCCTTTCCAGGAAGAGCCTGATAAGTCAAAAAGGCAAAGCTCGCCACAAAAACAACAAACCCCAAAAAGGCCACGGCAGCAGAAACTGTAAGCCCTCCACTCTTTTCTGCCCGAACAATGGCCTGCATCACACGACCAAAAATAAGCGGTGTAGTAACCGCGAACAAAACGAAGGTTGGCAAAATCCCTCCAACAGTAGAGAAAAACGGCACAACAAGCCAGGAAGGCAAGGACAAGGGTTTTGCTAGAATCCCGAACAAACCAATTCCGCTCAACAGAATTATCAAAGACGCAACAATTACTCCCAAAATCCAAGAAGAAACCAACCCAGAAATCCGCTTACGTTGAACCTCCGCGTCGGTACTCGGAATATACTGCAAAATCACAAAATAAAATAGTATTGATGACAAAACAGCAGTTACAACCCCGGGGAAAATGAAAGCATCCATCTTATTGGCAGTAGCCACAAATGCAGAAATCAAAAAAACCAAGCCAAAGAAAACTACCGGAAGATCTGTTGGCGAGATGTGCCAAGAAAAATTGTGATTCCGTATGTGTATCACTCCCCAAATCAGAAAAGACAGCAAAGAGAAGACGGCCATCAAAACAACCTTGTTGGTGTTAAAGAAATCAGAAGTTATTGGAAGAAAAAAGAGAGGCAGCAGGAAGACCAAACCGCAAATTACTAACTTTTGAGCAGATTCTATGGCTTTCATTCTACAACTTTTTATCCGCCTCCCCCGAGGTAGTATTCATTTTGGGGTGAGGGCAGGGCCTTTGTCAATCCCCGCTACCGAAGATAATCAAGAGGGCTCTGTGGCTCACCAGCGCGCCTAATCTCAAAATGAAGATGCGTGCCAGTAGATCGACCCGTAGAACCCATCTGACCTACTGAATTCCCCCGAAGAACACGCTGCCCAGAGACAACATAGACCTTCTGTAGATGAGCATACAACGTGGTCATACCGTTTCCGTGGTCAACAATAACCCGCAAACCATATCCAGAATTGTCCGGCCACCCAGCAAGAATAACAGTACCAGAATCCGCAGCCAAAACATCCGGAGAAGCGCGGTTTGCTATATCGACACCCGGATGATACCACCTAAAACCTTGAGATATGTTCCCAGAAGTAGGCCAAACAAAATCCCCCGAGGCAACAACAGTTCCCGCATCCGGAGTCTTTCTCGCAAGGTAGCTTGGCAAAGCAGGAGCCTCTGCTGGTGGTGTTCCTTCGGGAATTATTAAACTCTGTCCTACGGCCAAAGAAAAGGTCTCATCATTAACAAACGTGTTCCCGGGAAAGTTAGCTATTACCTGAGCATCAACAGTATACTTTTTCGCAATAGAATAAATTGTGTCTCCCTTAGAAACCCTGTGAGACACACCAGTCTCCGGCAAGATTCTCAAAGTTTGATCTGGTTTAAGTACCGCTTTTTTAGTTAAATCATTTTCCCACCGAATAGTGTCTTCCGAAACATCAAACTTTTTAGAAATAGAAGAAACCGTGTCTCCCTCAACAACTGTGTAATCAAATATCTCTATTTGCCGATTTGTAACTATAGTCCCAGTCTCAGTATTCTCAGAAAACGCCGACAAAACCGCAGAAGGTGCCCCCGACTCCCTCCACTGCTCCCCACTAAGGTTAGGGAACTCCTCGGAAACAATGGGCACAAGCATCATACCCATTGCCGAAATAGCAACCATTCCCGAATGAACAAAAGGACGAGCAAATTTACCGCGTTGTTTATAAAGAAGCTCAGCAAAGTTACCCTTCGCATACTCAAACCTAAAGAAGCTACGCTTAACCCGACGGGAAAAGTATTCCCACCAAAGTCTCAAAAATTGGGCAATATCGGGGAGAAGTGAAGACACGGGTTGATACCCTGTTTACCACAAAAAGGCACACTGGTCAAATTACAAAGCAATTATCCCGTCGCCAGCGTATTGAAGAAGTCCGCGTTTGTCTCTGCCTTCTTTAACCTTTCAAGAAGAGTCTCGGTCCTTTCGGATTCAGGCACTAAGTCCAACATTCTCCGCATCGTACGAGCCTTAATCAAAAGTTCCGGACCATAAAGAATCTCCTCCTGACGGGTCCCAGACCTAGTAACGTCAATCGCCGGATAAACTCTGCGGTCCGCAAGTCTTCTATCCAAATGTACCTCCATATTTCCGGTACCTTTAAACTCCTCGTAAATGAGATCATCCATCCTTGAACCAGTATCAACAAGACAGGTCCCAATAATAGTTAAAGACGGTGAATGTTTCTGCTCCTCTGTAGCCTCCAAATTTCGTGCAGCTCCAAAGAATTTCTTTGCAGGATACAAAGCAACCGGATCAAAACCGCCCGTCAAGGTCCTACCGGACGTAGGAAGAGCTAAGTTGTAGGCGCGAGCCAAACGTGTTATTGAGTCAAGTAGAACCACCACCCGCTTACCCTCTTCGACCAATCTTTTCGCCCGCTCCAACGCAAGCTCAGCAACCCGAGTTTGATCATCCGGAGCCTCATCAAAGTTAGACGAAGCAACTTCCCCACGACCATCAGTAACCTTTGCAATATGTTTACCAATATCCGTTACCTCCTCGGGCCGTTCTCCAATCAAAACCGCCATCAAATGAACATCAGGATAGTTAGCAGCAACCCCTTCAGCCAAATCCTTAAGCATCGTAGTCTTTCCGGCCTTCGGAGGAGACACAACCAGACCCCTTTGCCCAAACCCAATAGGAGAAACAAGATCAACTATTCGTGTAGTGAGCTTATCAGAAGTCGTCTCAAGTTTTATTGCTTGATCGGGATGAATCGGAGTTAAATCTTCAAACTTTACCCGCTCACCGTTCTCCACAGAATCTTCTCCGTTAACCTTCTCTACCTTCAAAAGCCCCCAGTAACGCTCGTTCTCTTTGGGTAACCTAGCCTGTCCCCCAACAATATCACCCGCCCGAAGATTAAATCTTCGAATCTGGGAAGAAGAGATATAGACATTTCTGTCATCTTTAGAAGAAAACGGAGGGCGAAGAAGGCCTGATCCTTCTTGGGCAATGTCCAAAACCCCCTCTACATATTCTGTTGGAAGGTTAGCATCGGGAATATATCGCTCGTAGTCAGACCTAGGATACCGGTCCTGCCGAGGATAACCATCTTGAGGCTGGTTGGTTCCCACCGAAGTAGGAAAATCATCTCCTGGAGATTTGCTAATAGACATAACAATTAATGGAAAACAAGAAAGTTACAAAACCAAACGTGGAATCTAACGAATCAATACTAAGCCCGTCAAACCTATCAAGGCCACTTTAACAAGAGTAAATACCTTTGTCAAGAACAAGCCACTTTGAAAATTAACCGCTTAAGCGGGCGGATGAATCGCCTGCCCTACAATTCATCCAACCCCCTAAACGATCAACTATTAAGCACTGCCAACCAAAAGTCTCTGCCCTAAACGACCTATCTCTACAAATTCCTGTTCAAACGCAATAGAAAACTTGGTCTTCTGGGAAAATCCAAACCACCGAATAAAACGGACAAGAATTTGTGTCATCTTCGCTCTTTCCTGAAGATATGTTAACACCCTTGTCAAGTGTTTGTCAATCCTATAGGAAAATAGAGTTCCAAAACACCTAGGTCTATAGTAAATACTCTGTTAAAATCAAAGCTAATCTTCGCCCCATATTCGGGTAGAAAACTTCTTTGTGGATAACTTGTTTAAACTTCATTTTGTCTGTTGACACCCTTCCCCACCTAGGAAACAAACGCCTTCCTTACAAGAGCACTAAGAGTCAACTCCTGCTTTGAAGTCAAGCTACTTGTAAAACCAAGTCTCCTAGCCTCCTTTAACCTCCGCTCAAGCTGCGAGGATTCCCGAATCTCTCCCAACAACCCAACTTCCCCAATTGCGACAATCCCTGTTCCCACTGGTTTATCATGAAAGGCCGAAGCAATTGCCAAAGCTATCGCCAAATCTGCGGCAGGCTCCGAAACTGTAATCCCCCCAGCAACATTGACAAACACATCATAATCCCAAAGAGGAATCCCTACCCGTCTCCCTAAAACCGCAATAATAAGCTCTAAACGCCGAGCGTCAACCCCTGTCCCACTTCGCCTGGGCAAAGAAAGTTTTGTAGGAGAAACCAATGCCTGAATTTCAACAAGCATTGGCCGCGTGCCTTCCAAAACAACCGTTATAACAGACCCAGAAACTTTCCCTGCCTGCCCAATAAACAACTGAGACGGATTAGAAACCTCCTCCAAACCCCGCTCTCCCATAGAAAATATACCCACCTCATCAGTAGGACCAAACCTGTTTTTGATAGCACGTACAACTCTTAAAAGTTCGCGCCTTTCCCCCTCAAACCACAAAACAGTGTCAACCATATGTTCCAAAACCCTTGGCCCCGCAATAGTACCCTCCTTGGTTACATGCCCAACAATAAACATAGGAACACTGTTTGCCTTTGCAAAACTAGTCAAACGGTTGGCACACTCTCTGACCTGCCCGACAGATCCCGCAGTCCCCGTCAAATCGCGTGTTGTAAGTGTCTGTACTGAATCCACAATAACCAACTCCGCATCCTTCGGAATGCTTGCAATAACAGAATCGGCATCCGTTTCTTCCAAAACAAGAATCTTTGCATTTTTAACTCCAAGCCTTGCGGCCCTGCCTGCAATCTGGGTTGCAGATTCTTCTCCAGAAACATATACAACAGTGCCAGCAATGTTATCCGCAAGTTGTAAAAGAAGTGTAGATTTACCAATCCCAGGCTCCCCTGCCAAAAGTATCGACATCCCAGGAACTATCCCCCCACCTAAAACCCGATCAAGTTCTGCAATTTTGGTAGTTGTCCTCCTCCCATGGTCTTCTTTTTTAATTGAAGTCAACCCAACCAACTCTGCCTTTACTAAACCCTTTCTCCTACCAGCCTGCCCCGCGTAACTCTTGGAGCGGAGTGGGGTCTCAACCATACTATTCCATATCCCACAATTGGGGCACTTCCCAACCCATTTAGGTGTACTAAACCCGCACTGTTGACACACATACTGACTAGTAGACCTCGGCATTTACAATAAGAAGTATACAACCTTACCTATACCCCACAGGAACTGCTTTGAGAACCAACCCCAAGGAGAGTTTTTTACTTTTTTGATCAATATCTTCAATAAATACGTTTATTTCCTGTCCCTCCGTCAACGTCTGTTCTCCCATTTTCGAAGAATGAACTAGCCCTTCAACTCCCGGCTCAAGCTCGATAAAGGCCCCAAAGTCCCCCGTCTTTGTAACACGCCCGGCAACCTGCTGATCTTTCTCATACTTCCCAATAGCCGCTTCCCACGGATTTTCTTGAAGTCGTTTTATAGAAAGCGCCAACTTGCCCCCCTCCATTCCTATCACGATCACCTCTACCTCATCTCCTTCGGAAAAAACCTCTGCAGGATTTCCTGTTTTTTGCCAGGAAATCTCCGAGACATGAACCAAACCCTCAACAGGAGTTTCGTCTTTTGTAATCTCTACAAAAATTCCAAAATTTATTACTTTTGTAACCCTTCCAACAAATTTTTCTCCAGAACGAATCTTTGCCAAAACTTGAGACTGCTGATGCAAGAATTCTTTCTCGGAAACCGCTTTTTCTGAAACCATAAGCCTACTTTTTGCACGATCCGCTTCAATAACCTTGACTAAAATGTTTTTACCCGTAGAAGCAGAAGGGTTATCAAGAACCCCACTACCCAAGTGAGAGGTAGGAACAAATCCCAAAACCCCGCCAACATTAACAGACAAGCCTCCCCGTGTCGCACTTTCAACCCTTGCCTCAACCTCTTCCCCACTCTTTTGTTTCTCGACTAACCAATCCCAAATGAAGTTCTCAGCAGTCTCCCGTAGAGATAAAAGCACATATCCGCCCTCCCCCTCGGGAACGACAACAGTAGCCTGGATTTTATCCCCCGGTTTGAGAGTTCGAATATAAGTCTTTGCAACCTCAAATTCGACATCACGAACCAATCCTTCGGCTTTTGCTCCAACATCCAAAACCAAAGCACGAGGCGCAACCTCAACAACAATACCTTCTATTTTCCCTCCCCGTAAAAGACCCTTTGGATTGTGGCCAGAGACCGCGAGAAGCTCTTCCATAGAGGAAGCCGGTTTTGGAGATTTCGAAGTCTTTCCGTTTAACGGTTCACTTTTTGCGTTTTTCGTTGCTTTCGCTGCCAAAAATCATTTCCACCTTTCTCTCGTTCGTGTTGTGCATTCTACCACACCAACACAACCTTTTCCAAGCAAAAACCCGCTCTTTAAGCAGTTTCTACCAAGATTAATGAGTTGTCAGTAGTTTTTTGCACATTTCTCCTTACTTGGCAAAAAACTTTTCCAATTGTGCAAACAATTGAGAGCGACTGTCGCGTAGGTTCCTACCGAAGCATACAGCAAGGTTCTCCGATTCTTATCGGAGGTTCTTATGTCTACCGTCCCGGCCTTGACGTATTCTCACATAGAGTTGCCCCTACACTACCGTCCGCGCTGCCTCGTTTCACTTCTGAGTTCGAAATGGGATCAGGTGGGTCCAAGGCGCTCTAAAGACCGAGACACTAGACACAAAAACACTAATTCTCAAACTTTCTTGTCGCTTCACTCAATTATTGGGTTTTTTGTACCTTCGACCAATTAGTACAAGTAGGCTGAAGCCCTCTCGGGCCTTACACCACTTGCCTATCAACGTTGTATTCTCCAACGGGTCTACTTGTGCATAGCACAAGTTTGTGGATTTCTCATCTTGGGGTGGGCTTCCCGCTTAGATGCTTTCAGCGGTTATCCCGTAGGAACGTAGCTACCCAGCGATGCTACTGACGTAACAACTGGTACACTAGGGGTTCCTTCAACCTGGTCCTCTCGTACTGAGGTCAACTCCCCTCAAAAATCCCTCGCTTGCACCGGATAGAGTCCGAACTGTCTCACGACGTTCTGAACCCAGCTCGCGTAACGCTTTAATGGGCGAACAGACCAACCCTTGGGAGATGCTCCTCCCCCAGGATGCGTTGAGCCGACATCGAGGTAGCGAACCGCGCCGTCGATATGGACTCTCGGGCGCGACTACTCTGTTATCCCCGGGGTAGCTTTTATCCGTTAAGCTCGTACCCTCCCACGAAGGTATCGAGGATCACTAGGACCTACTTTCGTACCTGTTCGGCCCGTCAGCCTCACAGTCAAGCCAGCTTGTGCCCTTACACGTCCAGCACGATTTCCATCCGTGCTAAGCTGACCTTTGTGCTCCTGCGTTACTCTTTAGCAGGACACCGCCCCAGTGAAACTGTCCGCTAAGCAGTGTTCCCAAACCCGTTTCCAGGGCTTATGGGTGAGATTTAGAATTGTCAAAGAGAGGTGTTTCATCGGCCTACGGTTTTTTACGCCGCAGTCCCTCCTACACTAAACAATTGGCAAATCCAAATCAGTGCCAAGCTACAGTAAAGCTCCACGGGGTCTTTTTGTCCTGGTGCAAGTAGGCCGCATCTTCACGGCCACTGCAATTTCGCCGAGTAATAGGTTAAGACAGCTGTCAACTCGTTACGCCTTTCGTGCGGGTCGGAACTTACCCGACAAGGAACTTCGCTCAAGTTTAATCTTTCGATTAACATTTTGTTACCCAGGTGGGGCTTACATGCTTCAGTAAGCTCTTTGTGTCGCCACAAAGTTCGGACTATATCTTCTCCAAAATGGAGTTTGGCGTATAGTCTCTGAGGATTCCCCGCCGAGGCGGGACCTTTCCTGCTGATTGACTCCACTGAACAGATTGTCAGTCGACTGAGGCGACTACTGTCAGATTCTCGAGTTATTCCAGCATATAGCCAAATTTTACTACAGCAGCTTGATTCCACCGTAGAACAGTTCACTTTGTTGCTCTCCCCAAATAGGGAGGACATGGACCATTTCTGCCATGTTCCTTGTGTCGCCACAAGGGTCGGACTATATCATTCCCGCTTTTTACGGGACCCGGCGTATAGTCTCTGAGGATTCTAGAAACCTTTTTCTTTTTTTGGTATTCATGTTTGTAGCAAGAGAAATTATTTCTCTTATACCCTCGGGATTTAAGTGCTTCTTCTCTTTCATCAAGACAATTATCTGAGAAAAAATCTCAAAATCTCGCCTCTTTGCAGTTTGAAGTGGATGTTGCTTAAAAAACGGTACAACTTTCTCTTCAAGATCCTTAAAGGATCTAACACAGAATCTATAGAGATTCTCATTGTGGTTATCATATCTGCGATTTACAAATATTCGACCACAACTGAAGAAAGTTTCCAATTTCCTAAGAGCATCTAAACTCTTTTCTCCTTGAGTTGCCACAAACTCTGGCATTATCTGCCAACCAATTTGGGTTGTTGGGTTCTTGTGGAGACTAACTGAAAAACAGCCCTCCCCATCTATAAAACCAACTACCCATCCGATTTCTAGCCTTTCCTGCTGATTGTCTGCACTTGAAGCATTGTCAGTCGATTGAAGCATAACTCAGTATTACCCGAATTAAACCCAAAGTCAACTAGCTCAAGATACTCAGATATTCCAGCATATAGCCAGGTTTTAGAACTACAACGACCTTTCGGTTTATAGTTACTGCTGCCGTTTACTGGAGCTTCGCTTCAGAGCAAGCCGCCTTGCGGCGATTCACCCCTCCGGTTGACTTACCAGCACTGGGCAGGCGTCAGCCCCTATACCTTAGCTTTCGCTTTTGCAGGGACCTGTGTTTTTGATAAACAGTCGGTTGACAATCGTTAGCTGCGCCCCGCCTAATGGCGGGGAGGACATCTTGCGAACTTACGTCCAGCTTTATTGCCGAGTTCCTTAACCTACCTTCTCTCGCTCGCCTTAGTATACTCTACCAGCCCACCTGTGTCGGTTGTTGGTACGGCTTGCTTTGTCTCTCATTGCGGACCTTTTCTTGCAAGCTGAAGACGTTCGAATTGCATTCCTTTCGGAACACTTTACATAATCGTTCAATTAAACGTTTCAACGGACTTTCCAGTCAAAACTATTTTGCGATTTATACCCAAATTCTAATAATGGGCTCGAAATCTCCAACTCGGTCAATCCCCAATTTATAACGATACAAAACAAGTAGACGAATATTAACGCCTCTTCCATCGACTACGCCAATTATGGCCTCGCCTTAGGAGCCGACTAACCCGTCGCCGACGAACGTTGCGACGGAAACCTTAGGCATACGGCGGTCCAGATTCTCACTGGACTTCTCGCTACTCATACCGGCATTCTCACTACTGAGCGCTCCACTCCAATTTACATCAAAGCTTCAAAGCACTCAGCACGCTCCCCTACCACGCGATTTTAATAAATTAAAATCGCATCTCTAGTTTCGGCATTACCTTTAATCCTCGATAAATCTTCGGCGCTACCCTCCATCGGCCAGTGAGCTGTTACGCTATCTTTAAAGGATGGCTGCTTCTAAGCCAACCTCCTGGGTGTCGGGGGAGGAGTAACTTCCTTACAAACTTAAGGTAAATTTAGAGGCCTTAACTGAGAGTCTGGGTTGTTTCCCTTTAGCCACACGAGCTTAGCCCCGTATGACTGTCTCCTTTGGTGTTCTACAGTTGTATTCGGGAGTTTGATTGAGACATCTCAGTTTCCCTTGATGCCCCATTCAGTGCTCTACCCCAACTGCATTTCCTCAAAGGGCGGTCCCTATAGACCTTTCGGGGAGAACCAGCTATCTCCAGGTTCGTTTGGCATTTTACCGCTAACCACAAGTCATCCGAGCATATTGCAACATACACCGGTTCGGGCCTCCTCTCGCCATTTCTGGCGGATTCACCCTGCTCATGGTTAGATCACCTGGTTTCGGGTCTGCCGCATAGTATTGTAAGTCGGACTATTCATCCTCGCTTTCACTGCTCCTCCCCCACAAAGTGGGTTAAGAAAACACTACACGACAACTCGCCGGTTCATTCTTCAATAGGCACGATATCATCCCGCCGAGGCGGGACTCTATCGGTTTGTTCGCAAACAGTTTCAGGTTCTATTTCACTGAGCGTTCCGCTCATCTTTTCACCTTTCCCTCGCGGTACTAGTTCACTATCGGTCGCAAATTGTATTTAGCCTTACCCCGTGGTCGGGGTAGATTCCCACAAGATTTCTCGTGTCCCGTGGTACTCAGGATACCCACCCAGCATGTCTAGTTTTCGTATACGAGACTTTCACTCTCTCTGGTCTGCTATTCCAAGCTATTCTACTAACCACACATGTCTGTTGTGGCGGGTCCTACAACCTCTCACCCTTGCGGGCGGATTTGGGCTCCTCCGTTTTCGCTCACCGCTACTAACGGAATACACTTTCGGTATCTGTTCCTCTGGGTACTTAGATGTTTCAGTTCCCCAGGTATCCTCTCACATCTTAATAATTTGAATAAATTCAAAAACTTGGGATGAGAGTATCCCGCGATGAAGCGGGACGGGTTTCCCCATTCGGAAACCGTCGGATCATAGGATATTGGCTCCTACCCGACGAGTATCGCCGCCAACTACGTCCTTCTTCGGCAACTTGCGCCAAGGCATCCACTGTCTGCGTTCTTTGGACAAAAAACCCCAACGTTCAGTTTTAAATGAACGTTGTCATTGAGCAAAGCGACAAGAAAACTTGTCACTTTGTTTTCTAAAAACTTCACTTTTCAACGTACTCTTCGCGCCGGTAAAGGAGTTCCTTACCGTGCTTCTAAACGAAGTTTTGTGGACCCGGGCGGACTCGAACCGCCTACCTCCTCATTGCAAATGAGATGTTCTACCGGGTGAACTACGGGCCCGTATTCTTCTAGGGCAAAAATAAAACAAGCACCCTGACAACACTGTTGCCCATTGTTCAACAAACTACACGGTCCTTTAAAAAATAAGAGCCTCTCGCCCAAAGGCTCGAGAACCTTGTTTATTTAACTGCGTTAAAAAAATAAGAGCTGGGAAACCAGCTCAAGAACTTAAGGAGAAGTTACCAATTACTCGCGCTTACGGGCACAAAACTCCCTCTACCGGGTGTTTGAAAGTTGTAATAGTTTTTCCATTAAGTGGTTGGAGCTGTTCTCCACTAGCGGTAGTATACCAGAAATCCCCAAAGGGTCAATGACCTAAAAAACTAAAAACGGGAGTACTCCTTTTATGCCAATGTTGAGCAAAAAAGTTTCCTCCCTTGTTTTATCCCCAAACCACTTTGAGATGAGGAAAAATGTCCCCTACCCCCAATCTTCGGACGCCAATGGCAAAGCCCTGCTCAAAGTAAGCAGGCCTGAGTGATTCAGGCGCAGGAGAAGGGTCACGTTTCCAAGAGCACCACACAACAACAACGTCACCAATGCGAACATGTGGGGCCATATCCACAGACGCAAGCGCCCGTCCTAGGTTGTTCACTAAAACAACAACCATCGGTTCCCCGATTTTTCTTATATGAACAACGGGCTCTTTTTTGTAATGTGCATCCCCCTGCATCTTAAAATAGCGATTGCTGTGGGTTTCACGAGGATACAAGCTAAAGGCAACACCTCCTGCAGCAAGGGCCTGCATATGGAGCCCGTATACATCCATTCTGCAGTCAATGCTTGCTACCGTCTCTCTCAAGTCCTTCACTCCCCACTCGAGGTTTGGCAACCTGCCTTGCGGGCCTCTTTCTGTTAATCGTCTCCACTCTAACAGTAGACGATTAAAATCACCCAAGGTTTCAATGCCATCCCCACCCACCAGTAACCTTAGAAAGAACCATTGCACAACGTTCATTTCAGAACACTCCTTTTCAAAGTCCTAGATCTATACGTTTGGAGCTACCGTGACATTGTACCGTAGGAAGGCAAGCGGAAGGAGTCGCCGTCCGAGGGTTTTCACCATGGACCCCTTACTTATAACCGAGATTGTCGAACTAATGTGGGCCGACCAGGGATCGAACCTGGGACCTCCAAATTATCAGTTTGGCGCTCTACCACTGAGCCACCGGCCCGTAATTGACAATCTCGGATATATCAGACTTCGGAGTCTGCTATCAGATAAGTGCTCTACCGCTGAGCTACGCGCCCGCAATACAAATATTCTGTATATCGCAGATTGAAGCGAAATTCTGATTTCGATTATACAACTTCTGCATCAAAAAACCCACCATTTCTGGTGGGCTTTTCAATTCAAGTGCGCTTTGTTTGATAGTCTGGATGCGATCGGAACTGTTCCGTTAGATTTACGAGAAACGGTTTCTTGAATCTCGGGGTGTATCATTACCCCGCTTTCGCGGGATGCCGAATATCAACTCCTTAGAAAGGAGGTGATCCATCCGCACCTTCCAGTACGGATACCTTGTTCACTAATGTTACGCACAAGATTTGCGTTCTTGCGGGTGTTACATTTCTGGAACACTCTCATAGTTACCCATAAGGTCGGACTATATCATCATCCTCAAATACTGACTTTTAACCGGATGCCAACTTCCAATCGTTTGCGCGAATTTCTCATAAGATTGTGCTCTGATAAAAAATCGCCAATAATTTGGGTCGACACATCTGCTTGGATTGTGCACCTGGCCACAAGAAATCCCCAAGTCTTCTAAAAAACCCCTAATTTGCTCTAAATCTTTTAGATTTTTCTGAGCAAAATAAAGATAGTAGCGAACTGTGGGACTTCTTGAAACTCCACCTTCTGCATCGAAATATCCTCTGATGTAATCAACTTTATCCTGCAAAGTCCGCAAAACAAAACTTTTTAAGAAGTTTATGGAAAACTCAACAACATATAGCTGTCTCGCCTTCCCTTCCTTATACATCCAGGCATTTTGACCAAGTTTTTGAATTTCTTTCATAAGAAATTCTATATAAACTTTGTCCTTCTGAACGATACGGTAGGTAAGTTTCCTTACGGTTCCATCGTGCATTGCTCCTAACAAATAGGCTTTAGTCATTTGAGGCGTCAGCGTGTAGTCTCTACGGGGTCAATTACAACTTCCCTCGGTATTGCCCTTTAACTTAAGAATAACCCGAAAGTTACCCATAAATCAAGTCGGGTTTCACCGATATAGCTGAATTTTACTGCATCATTACTAATGCAGGTCGCTACAAGATTTAACGACTTAGTCCTCATCGCTGAGTTCACCTTAGGACCAGTAAACTGGTACTTCGGGTACCCCCAACTTTGCTGGCTTGACGGATTACGCTTTACTTGAGGTTTTAGCGTGTTCCCACCTCGGCGAGCGGATTTCCCGCACCGGGCGAGCCGTAGTGCTTATTCATTCCTTGCTTTAAGTTGGTAACAAAAGCCAACTCTTCCGCAGTAAGCTTCCGTATATCTTGCCTACCTTTGACTATCTGAGCTATTTCACAAAAAGCCTCGAAAGACTTTCCTTTATAACCCAAAAAGCCATTTTTGGTAAAGAAAGGTATTACGATATTAAAAATATCGTCCCTTTTTGTTACCTCGTAAACAAAAGCCGGCAACTTGTTTCCTCGCGCCGCACTTTTCCGATATACCGTTCCCACCTTTAAAAAGTCTCTTACCTTTTCGAGCAAAAATCTATTCCCTTCAGCTTGAGCTATGAAAAATCGCAAATCTATACGAAAATCACGTCGCAAGCTAACAAGAAAACAGCCTTCACCTTCAGTAAGACCAACAATGTAGGATGGGTTCACTACGTTTCCTCCTTCAAAACTCTATAACTTTCAGTATCCCAAAGATTACCCGAAAATGTCAAGAGTTTCTACTATGAAGAAGCTGACTTCCTAGCAAGTAATTACCTCTACCTTACTAGGATCTCCGTGGGTCATTATATCCTCTCTTCCAACCATGAATGACTGATTTTTCCGTAGCTGACTTCCTTCCGACCGCCCGGCGGAAGTCGCCAAATCATTTTGTGTGTCATCCCTGGTTTTTGTCTCAGGCCCTCCACCCCACCAAGTTACCCTGACGGGACTGCCATTTTTGACTACTATCGTACGACGTAGTACGAAGGTAGGACTCTAACCTACTAGAAGATATAACTGCCACGCGCGTTTTGGTGCGTCAAAGCACCATAGGCGGTGTGTACAAAGAGCGAGAACGTATTCACCGCGGCTTATCTGATCCGCGATTACTACCAATTCCAGGTTCATGCAGACGAATTTCAGCCTGCAATCCCAACTGAGAGGAGGTTTGTGGGATTAGCTCCGCCTCGCGGCTTGGCAACCCATTGTCCTCCCCATTGTATCATGTTTGTAGCCCCAGACATAAGGGCCATGCGGACTTGACATCGTCCCCTCCTTCCTCCCCACCAAAAGGCGGGGCAGTCCCATATGAACAATTTAACATATAGCAGGGGTTGCGCTCGTTCCCTCACTTAAGAGGACACCCCACGGCACGAGCTGACGACAGCCATGCAACACCTGTGTTACCATTCGCCTTGCGGCGAATTCCCTTCTGTTTCCAGAAAAGTAAACGGTAGCATGTCAAGTCTGGGTAAGGTTCTTCGGTTTGTATCGAATTGAACAACATGATCCACTGGTTGTGCGCTCTCCCGTCAATTCCTTTGAGTTTTAACCTTGCGGTCGTACTCCCCAGGCGGCTCGCTTAACGCGTTAGCTATGGAACTGATCAAAAGACCAATCCCTGGCGAGCATAGTTTACGGCTAGGACTACAGGGGTCTCTAATCCCTTTCGCTCCCCTAGCTTTCGTCCCTCAGCGTCAGGAATCTCCTAGATGTCCGCCTTCGCCGTTGGTGTTCCTTGCAATATCAACGGATTTCACCCCTCCACTGCAAGTTCCAACATCTCCGGAGATCCTCAAAGTCTACCCGTATTCTCTGGCTTGCCAAGGTTAAGCCTTGGTCTTTAACAGAAAACGCGGCAGACCGCCTACAGACCCTTTACGCCCAGTAAATCCGGACAACGCTTGCACCCTCCGTCTTACCGAGGCTTCTGGCACGGAGTTAGCAGGTACTTATTCTACCGGTCTTGCGACTCGGTCAAAAGGAGTTTACAACCCGAAGGCCTTCATCCCCCACGCGGCGTCACGACGTCAGACTTTCGTCCATTGCGTACGATTCCCAGTTGCTGCCACCCGTAGGTGTGTGGTCCGTGTCTCAGTACCACTCTGGGGGGTCATGCTCTCACACCCCCTACCCGTCATCGCCTTGGTAGGCCATTACCCCACCAACTAGCTGATAGGCCGCAGGCCGTTCCCTGAGCGCCCCGTAAAGGGCTTTCATCTTGCGATGATATGAGGTATTACCCCGCCTTTCGGCAAGCTATCCCTCACTCTGGGGTACGTTCCTACGTATTACTCAGCCGTCCGCCACTATCCCGCATAGCTCCCGAAGGAGCGACGTGGGACCGTTCGACTTGCATGCTTAAAGTACGCCGCTAGCGTTCGTCCTGGGCCAGGATCAAACCCTCAAAAATAGGTTCCAATCGCATCCTGACCATCAAACTAAATAAAAAAATTAAACGCACATAGAAATTTCAAAGTACTTGTGGCTTTTAATTAAAAAAGCCGCCCGATGGCGGCTGCCGTTTTGAACGTCCCGCCTTAGCGGGGCTAATAAACGCTTACCTCATCTGGTAAGAGGAATATACCACAATACCAAATTCGGGTCAATACCCCCAAATCCTCAACTGTTTAAAAAAAGATCTGGAATTTTTGCTTCTAGTTGTTCTCTTTCTTTATCCGTTAAATCTCGCACCTCAATACCAACTCTCAAACACTCATTCCTGTAAAATACCGCAACAGACCCCACACCTTCTTCAAAAAAACCTTCTTCTCGAAGTTGAGCCGCGCGAACATATCCAATGGCTGTTCCTCTTTCAATAAACGCCATATTAAGCACGTCTTCGCGTAGACACTCAGCAAGAATCCAAGCACTTTGGTGTGGATTCCACGGACTAACCCTTTCTACTCTTGGACCTTTGTCCCCTATTAGTTCAATAGTTCTTGGCATATCAAACCTTTCACCATTCTAAAACCTTTATCTCAAGATTTTTCAAAATCTCATACGTAACTATTGCTCCAGATACAATAACATTCAAACTTCTGTTAACTCCAAACATCGGTATTTCTAAGATTACATCCGCAATATCGAGTACCTTTTTATCTACACCTTCCGTCTCATGCCCCACAACTATCGCGACAGGAACATTACCCGAAACATATTTTCCGACTTCAGTATAAGGAACACTCTTCTCTGACTGCTCCACTGCTACTACCAATAAATTGAAAATTGAAAATCGCAAATTGGAAATTGCGGTATGAGCATCTTTTTCATACCGCCATGGCACCCATTCCTCAAGCCCTACAGCAGCTTTATGAATCCTTGAAGAAGGCGGAGTCTCTGATTCTCCGCAAATAATTACCTCCTGAGCCCCCACCGCATCAGCAAGCCGAAAAAGACCTCCAATGTTATAAGTATCCAAAACATTATCAAGTACAACATACAAAGGCCTTCTCTTGATGCCGGCCAACTCCTCGAGAGTAGGCTTCCTATCCCTCAACTCTTTCGCGTTTAGCTTTAACATAGAGAAATTGTAGCGTCTTCCGCCTCAAAGCACAAAAAAAGCCGCCTCGTGAGCGGCCCCCAACAACCGAAAGACTCCCAACATCCCAAACCACCCTAAACGTCACTGTGTCTTCGCGTTCATCGCAGTAAACAACTTGTCATGCATCTCCCAAAACTTACCTTGCTCTAAAGCACACAAAGAGGCCTCAGCAGCCCCTTGAGCATTCTTATGAATCGAAGTCAATGGAAACTGTTTATAAACAAATCTTACCTTTCCTGTGTCTATGTAATCCCTCTGAAGTTGAGGAAGTGTCTGGGTAAACATACGCCCGCAGAAAGGACATTCAAAATCCGAAAATTCAACAACAGTAACCGCAGAAGATGCACTTCCGCGAACCGGTGCACCTCCCAAATCTACACTAGCCTTCTTGTTACTTACCAAAGCTTGGGTCTCTCCAGTAGCCGGAGTCACCAGGTCACGAACCGTCTCATCCGGCTTCGCCAGGTCCCCCCCGGCAAGAAGAAAATCAATAATCCTCTTAAAATTATCATACGGTTGTGCTCCAGAAATTAAATACCCATTGATAAATGTTGCCGGTGTCCCCGTCACTCCAAGTGTTGAACCCTGGGAAACGTCCGCGTTAACCAATTCTTTTTTACTCCCCGAATCCAAACACTGCGCAAATTTCTTCTTATCAAGTTTAAGTTCCTTCGCATAGCTCTTCAAACAATCAGAAGACAACGGGGAAGTTGTGCAACTTGCAGCCGCCCCAGATTGAACATACGAAAGTTTCGTCCACAGAACCCCAACTAAAAAGGAAGTCCCCAAAAGAAGAACCCCTAAAACAGGAACCAAAATCTTTAGCCAATTCATCCCCGAAGAAGGAACCGGGGGATAAGACAAAGGCTCAACAGTAGTCCTAGCAACTCTTTGTCGTGTAGATCTTCTCGCAGCCATTGATTTAAAAATATCCGATACCCGCGCTCATGTCAACTAAACTTTCTGTGTTTCTAACCAACGCTCCGCATCCATTGCAGCCATACAACCCATCCCAGCAGCAGTTACCGCCTGCCGATAATGGTGATCATGCACATCGCCAGCAACAAACACTCCTTCAACAGACGTCGCCATCTGGAATCCACTCGTCGCCTTCTTAATATACCCTTTCTCGTCTACTTCAATCTGTCCTCCAAACACCTTTGACATAGGATTGTGCCCTATTGCAACAAAAATCCCATCCGTTTGATGTTCCTCTGTGTTTTGAGTGTTAACATCCTTAAGCCTTACTCCTGTTACTTTTTCTTCTCCTAAAATATCCACTGCCTCACTGTTCCAAATTACTTTTATCTTCTGGTTTTCGAGGACTTTCTTTTGCATAATATCCGAGGCTCGAAAACTATCTCTTCTGTGAACAATCGTAATTTCTGCCGCAAACTTAGAAAGAACCAACGCTTCCTCCATAGCAGAATCTCCTCCGCCAATAACAAAAACCCGCTTATCCTTAAAAAACGGCGCATCGCAAGGCGCACACGAAGAAACTCCCCTTCCAATCAACTTCTCTTCATTTGGCAAACCTAACCACCTGGTCTCTGCCCCAGTTGCAATAATCACAGACCTCCCTTTGTATTCTGTTTTATCCGCAACCACCCT
>MHCB01000024.1 GCA_001816455.1 Candidatus Blackburnbacteria bacterium RIFCSPHIGHO2_12_FULL_44_25 | reverse complement strand
CATTTGGGACCTGAGGCTTTAATTATTGATGCTACACGGTTAACCCATATTGATTTGGCTGGACCGATTCCGGATGAGTATTTTAGGAAGATTGATGTTCGCAAGCTTGGGGAACTCAAGATCCATTCGGGGGAAGTGGTTTTAGCAAGGACTCTGGAAAAAGTAGTTTTGCCGGATGATATTGCCGGCAGAATTGAAGGTAAGAGTAGTGTTGCGCGGCGAGGGGTTTCGGTTCAGGCAGCACCACTTTTTGACGCTGGTTGGAATGGGTATCCGGTTTTGGAGCTTAATAATGTTGGGAAGCTGCCGGCGGTTGCAAAGTATGGTAGTTCAATTTGCGCGATGAGTTTTAATCATTTAAGTTCTTCTACATTCCAATCGTATGCTAAAAGAGATGGTGTACGATACGGAGTGCAAAAGAAAACACAGGTTTAAATTATGGCAGTATTAGGACCACAACAATTATTGGAATTAGTAGAAAAACAAGGCTTAGTGAGCAACTTGGCCGAACGGGAACTTACGAATCCGGAAGGGGCCGGGTTTGATATTAGGATTCGGCGAGTTATGAAGATTGCCGGAAATGCCTTCTTGGGGGTTACAGAACGGCAAACTCCAACAGAGGACGTCCTTTGCGAATATAAGGAAGGGGAGAAGATCTCTTATACAATTTCTCCCGAAAAGTTTGTTTTGATGGATACAATTGAGGAGGTTTCAGTGCCAGAAGATCTAACGGCACATATTTTTGCCCGGTCTACTCTTTTCAGATCTGGGATATTGTTTATGGCGACGCAAGTTGCACCTGGATATAAAGGGAGACTTATTTTTGGTTTGAAGAATTTGGGGCCAGTGCCGGTAACTATTGAGATGGGGGCAAGAGTTGCCCATATTCAGTTTTTGGAAGTTTTAGGTGGAGGAAGTAAATACAGAGGTCAATGGCAGGGAGGAAGAGTTTCTGCTACAGAAAGAGAGGAGCAGGTATAGGATATGGCAGGGCAAGAATCAGGACAATTTAGGGGGGCGGTTGGGCAGGAGGTTAGGGAGGCTTTGATAGCTCCGGAAACTTCTGTCCTTGTCTCTCCTATGGGTTTTCTTCCTGAATATAAACGTAGGCTTCTTGATTCTGCCGAAGCGCATCGCTTGCAGTTGGCCACTGTATCGGAAGTAGGCAGAGGATTGCGGGAGGCTGTTTCTGCTTTTAGTGACGGTAGGATGGATTTAGATACTTTTCTGAGGGCTGCAGGGACTCTTGATGAGTTTGTGAGCGACGGAGAAAAGGCTCATGAGGAGGAAGTTGAGTTTATTAAACACGCTCTGAGAACAGGGGAGGAATTGGCAGTTATTTTGGCGCGTGTTTCTCGGAGTCCAGTGTCATTTGACGAGAACGCTCGTGCGGTCACAGAGGAGGGGGCTGCGAAGTTTCATCAGAAGTGGGTTGTTAGTGTTGAAGGTTATGGTCACGCGTCTGTTGCGGAGCATGCGATTATTCATTTGGGAGTTTGGGGAATACCTTCTCTTGATGGGGATTGGATAACTGATAATAGATTAGCTTCTTACACCGAGTTTTCTGCGCGCTTTGGTGGTAGACAGGGGTTGGACTATTTTACTCCCGAATCGGTGGCTCGTGATCCTGTTCTGGCTGCTCGTTGGCATGAGGTACACAGGAGGCTGTTTGAGTTGAATGATATTTTGCTTGTCTCTGGAATGGAGTATGTGCAAACAGATGAAGCTCTCGAGAAGTGGCCTACTAGGCGGGTCGATTCGGAGAGTAGAGTCAGGAAGTTGGTTTCTGACCAGTTTAAAGATCTTATGCCTGCATCTCGGCTGACTAGTATTGGTTTGACGATGAATGCACGGGAGGCGGAGAATATAATCCGCAAGTTTTTATCAGCCCCTTACCCTTCGGTTCGTGCGTTAGGAGCTTTGATTAAGGAACAGGCGCTTAGGGTTGCTCCAACTCTTGTTAAGTATGCTGATAGAAATGATTATATGGTGGCTGCGCGAGAAGGGGTTGGAAAGCTTGCGTCTGAAGGTAGATTCCGATCAGAATACTCGGCGTTTTCTCCGGAGCGCGAGATGGTTGATCTTATTGGTTATGATCCCCAAGCCGATGAAAAGTTCCTTGCTGGTGCAATGTATTCAGACTCTAGTACTGGAAGCTACAGGCAACTTCTTGGGTCGGTCGGGCGAATGAATGAAGGGCAAAGACGAGATGCAATTTTAAAACTTCTTGGGGGTCTAAAGTCCCATGATGTTCCGATCAGGGCTTTGGAGATGGTGAGTCCTTATCAAGTTGAATATCCAAAGATGAGGTATGGACCTTGGAGGGATTACAAACGACACAGACTGCAGTTTTATGATGCAAAGGATTTGGATGTTCGGTATGGATATGCGATACCACCGCTTGCTTACGAGATGGATCAGTCTGCAGATTCTCGATTCCACGGAACGGTTGAGGCGATAAGGCGTGTTATGGGCGATGTAGAGGAGTTGTTTAACAGGGTTTCTCAAGTTGATCCCTATGCTGCGCAGTATGCTGTTACTCGGTTGCATTATCGTCCTGCAATAGCGTCGCTTAATTTGAGGGAAGCATTCCATATGGTGGATCTCCGGAGTGGAGGTACTGCTATTTGGTCTATAAGGCAATTTATGTGGCCGTTTCTTGACGAGATGAAGAGGGTTCACCCTCTGATACATGATCATTTGCGGACTAAAATGCGGCTTAGACCTCGTCCCAATCGCGATTTCCCATGGACTTTTTAAAGTCTTGGTTTTTGCTTCCATAGCTTCGGGTGTTAGAATACGTTAAGTGGATAAACAGCTTCAGGAGTTTCTTAAACAAGAAGAGAAAAGGCAGAAGGAAACAATAACTTTGATTCCTTCGGAGAATTATGCATCGCGTGCAGTTCGGGAGGCTGTTGGGTCGGTTTTGTCTAACAAGTATTCAGAGGGGTATCCCGGGAGAAGGTATTATCAGGGCAACAGGATTGTTGATGAGATTGAGAAACTTGCAGTTGACCGGGCAAAAAAACTTTTTGGTACGCCACATGCAAATGTTCAGCCATATTCGGGATCCCCTGCTAATTATGAGGTTTTGTTTGCGTTGATTAAGCCTGGTGACCCAATTATGGGGATGGAACTTCCTTCTGGGGGGCATTTGACGCATGGTCAGCCGAAAGTTACTTTTTCGGGGGAGTATTTTGGGTCACACCAGTTTGGAGTAAAAGAGGATGGGCGGTTGGATTATGCGGAGATTGAACGTTTGGCAATAGAGCACAAACCAAAAGTAATGCTTATTGGGACTACGGCGTATCCGCTTACCTTGGATTGGGAGAAGTTTGGGGCGATTGCAGAGCGAGTTGGGGCGTGGTTTGTTGCTGATATAGCACACGTCGCAGGATTTATTGTGGGAGGGGTATATCCGTCTCCGGTTCCCTTTGCCCATATTGTGACAACAACGACTCACAAGACTCTTCGGGGACCCAGAGGGGCAATGATTATGGTTACTCAAAAAGGGTTAGATCAAGATGCGGAGTTGGCGGAGAAAATAGATCGTGCAGTTTTCCCAGGTATACAGGGAGGCCCGCACGACAATACTACGGCGGGGATAGCACAATGTTTGTATGAGGCGGCTCAGCCGGAATTTACGGAGTACGTAAAACGGGTAATGAAAAACGCACAAGTATTGGCGGATACTCTCCAGGGTGGGGAGACCCCTGTCAGGTCTCGCCTTGCGGGTTTGACGCTTGTCGGGGGCGGGACGGAGTCGCATTTGGTTTTAGTTGATTTGCGACCCCAAGGGCTTTCGGGAAATGTTGTGGCCGAGGCTTTGGAGGTTTGCGGAATTGTTACAAACAGAAACAGTGTTCCCGGAGATACTTCTCCGTTTTATCCTTCAGGAATCAGGCTTGGGACGCCGGCGGTGACGACACGGGGGATGAGTGGGGAACAGATGTTAGACATTGGGGGTTGGATAATCAGAGTAATAGAGCACGTTCGAGAGGAAAGACTTCCGGAAAACAAGGAAGAAAGGCAAGTGTTTTTAAGAGATTTTAAGAAAAGGATTTGGAAGGATGAGATTTTACTGGGAATAGCGGGGGAGGTACGGGAGCTTTGTAGGAAGTTTCCGGTTCCAGATTAATTTGAAATTTAAAATTAGAAATTTGAATTCAAATTGGAAATTAAAAATTGTAAATTCTCTTGAGGAGAGGTTATATGGCAGCAAAAGTTTTTGATGGAAAAAGGGCGGCTTCCGAGATATTGGAGCTTGTCTCGAAGCGTGTCAAAAAACTTTCTTTTAGACCAAAGTTGGTGAGTTTTTATAATCCTCGGGATCCTGGGAGTGCGTTGTATACGCGGATTAAGAAACAAAAGGCAGAGAGCGTGGGGATTGAATTTGTTGGCTGGGAAATATATGGGGTGACAGAGGCAGTAAGGGAGATTGGGGATGTTGGGGGGGATGAGGGTGTTACTGGGATTTTAGTGCAACACCCGACGGGAGAGCATGCATACTCTGAAAGTGATTGGAAGGCTCTTGTGGAAGCTATACCTCAGGAAAAAGATGTTGACGGTTTGAGGGGAGATTCGCCGTTTGTTCCAGCAACTGTTAAGGCTATATTTGTAGCGCTTTCTGCTGCCGGAATTGAGCCTGCAGGCTTGAAGGTTTCCGTTGTGGGGGCAACTGGGATGGTGGGTAGGCCGTTGGTGAGACTACTAAATGAGAAGGGCGCAAAGGTTCGGGAGATTGATGAGAATACTCGCGATGTTTGGTTTCAGTTGAAAAATTCTGATGTTGTGATTTCTGCTGTTGGGAAGTCGAATTTAATTCACGGAGATCAGTTGAAACAGGGCGTGGTTGTTATTGATGTTGGGTCTCCTGGGGGGGATGTGGATTTTGATTCGGCGCGTGCTGTTGCTTCATTTATAACTCCTGTTCCAGGAGGAATTGGGCCGTTGACGGTTGTGTGTCTTTTGGAAAATGTGGTTGAAGCTGCGGAAAAGAAAAACCCTTAGGTTTTACTTTGTAAACCTTTGTCTTTGTAGGCCGTGGTGTGGGGGCCGATTCGGAGGAAGCGGACTGTATTCTTTGCCTGCCACTCATAAACGATTCTAATATCGTCGGTTATGCTGAAGGCCCATTTGCCTTTTAACTTTCTTTTGAGGAGATGATTTTTAACACGAGTGTCTTTTGGGTTCTTTGCGAAGAGTCTAACTTGTGAGTCTATTACACCAATTGACTCAGGGGACTCTTGTGTAAGATTTCTATATTGGGTGTTGAATGTACCTTTTCGTTTTATTTTTAACACTCTTTGATTTTATCTTTTTGCGTAATTTTTCAAAACCCCTTGTAATATCCTCTTCTGTTTCCCAAACTTCATCATTATCATCGGGGGTGGCGGCGGTTTCTAAAATCTCATCTTCTTCGGCGGGAGTTAATCCGTTTACTGTTACTTCTTTGTACAAAGTTTTTCTCAAGGAGTCGCGGATCATCTCACTAATGGAAGCATAGCTGCCAACTTTTACAGCACGTTTTACGTCCTTATACATATTTGTGGGGAGAGAAATGTTGATAGTGGTCATTGTATGAGTATTGTATGGTTTTCGTACAAAGTTGTCAAGAGCTTTGGGTTAGGCTTTGATTTCTTCGGTTAAAGTGTTGATGAATTCGTCGTAACTTCTTATGTAGTCCGCTTCGTTGTATGGTGCGCTTGCCAGTACTAGAATTACACAATCTGGGGAAAAATTTGTCATTTCGTGCCAAAGCATCGCTCCAAGTCTTATTCCTATCTTTGGCGTGTCCATGACTATGTCTTGTTGTGTTGTTCCATCGTCAAGATGGAGTCTGAAGGAGCCGTTTACGCAGACGATTACTTGTTCCAGTTCTTTGTGTGCATGTTTTCCTCGTACTGCTTCACGAGCCTTGAGGCTGTTGATCCAGTAGGCTCTTTCTATGGGGAAGGGAATGTGTTTTCCGGTTTCGGCAATTGTTAAATTGCCATCTGGGCGGTCTGGTACGAATTGAAAATTTACGATTCCAGAATTTTGGACGAAGAGTTCTTTGTCTGTAAGTTCTTGGGTTAAACGAAGAGGAAGAGGTCTTTCTGTCGTCATAAGGAGGATTCTACAGAATGAGCTTGTTTGTTTCAACAACTGTAGGAATGGATCGAATATACTCTACAGAACGGGTCTTGCAGGAACACAAAATGGGTCAGCTTGTTGCAGGTTTAGCTTAGGTTTGGTAGAATGGCGGGAACACACATTCGGGATGACTCCTGGATTCTTCCCTCGAATGGCGGTATAAGGAGTCTTTTATAAATGGCTATAGACATATCACTTGAACAATTACTTGAGGCTGGGTGCCACTTTGGGCACCAGACAAGACGTTGGAATCCTCGGATGGCGCCTTATATTTATGGAGCACGGGAAGGCGTGCATATTTTTGATTTGGCAAAGACTCGCGACGCAATGGTTGAGGCTCGTAACGCTGTTGAAGAGACAGTTTCTAAGGGTGGAACTATTGTGTTTGTGGGTACTAAAAGGCAGGCTCGAGATTTGATTCAAGATGCGGCGGTTAAGGTTAATATGCCGTATGTTACAACTCGCTGGTTGGGAGGAACTTTAACCAATTTTGAGCAGGTTAAGCGTTCTGTTCGAAAATTAGGGGATTTTCGCGAAGGACTAAAACCTGGCGGAAAGTTTGCAGACTACACCAAGAAGGAAAGGCTGCTCATTGATCGGGAGATTTTAAGGCTCGAACATCTTTTTGGAGGATTGGTAACGTTGACTAAACTTCCGGACATGCTGTTTATTGTTGATACTCATAAAGAAGTTTCGGCGGTTCTTGAGACGAACAGATTGGGTATTCCTGTTGTGGGGATTACGGACACAAACGCTGATCCGACGCTTATTGATTATCCAATTCCTGCAAACGATGATGCTGTAAAATCGATAAGTACAATCCTTGATTTTATCGTTGGTGCAGTTGAAGCTGGTAAAACGAAAAACGAGAAACGAAAAATGAAAGAGGAAAGTGACATCAAGAAATCAGTAACATCAGTTAATCAATAACCAAGATGGCAGATATTGCTCAAATCAAGAAACTTAGGGATGAAACCGGGGCTTCTGTTTCGGATATTCGAAATGCACTTGATGAGGCCGGAGGAGACCAAGATAAAGCGCGTGAGCTTTTGGCGAAGCGGGGTTTGGAGAGGGCGGAGAAAAAAGCGGAACGGGAAATTAAGGCCGGAAGGGTTTTTTCTTATGTACACCACACAGGGACTGTTGGGGCGACTGTAGTTTTGGGTTGCGAGACGGATTTTGTTGCAAAGACCGATGAATTTCAGAAGTTGGGCACAGAACTTGCTATGCAGGTTTCTTCCATGAATCCTCAAGATGTCGAGGAATTTTTAGAGCAGGACTATATTCGCGATCCTTCTACTACTGTTGGGGGTTTAATAAAGACTGTCGTGGGTAAGCTTGGCGAGAACATTCAGGTAAAAAACATTAAACGCTTCGAGGTGTGATTTGCGCGGAATGAATTCCGCTATTACACTTACACTTAAGCTGTATGCAAGAAGATCAAATTAGGGCGCGGATGGGGAAGGTTTTGGAGAATGTTTCCGCGGATGTTGGAACTTTGCGTACGGGTCGTGCAACATCTTCTCTGGTTTCTGAAATCCTAGTTTCGGTTTACGGGGGGCAACAAAAGCTTCGGATAGTTGAACTTGCAACGATTACTGCGACTGATCCCTATTCTCTTCTCATTTCTCCTTGGGATAAAAGTATTATTGGCGAGATAAGGCGTGGTATTGAGGCTCTCAATCTAGGGTTTACCCCGGTTTTAACGGGAGAGGAGATACGGATTAATTTTCCGCCGTTGACTCAGGAAGATCGAGCGCGGTATGTGAAACTTCTTCACCAAAAGCTTGAGGAGGGACGAATACAACTTAGGCAGGCAAGGCAGGAGGGGATGAAGGATATTAAGGCGGCGGGAGAGCAGGGTAATCAGGGGGAGGACGAAACAATCCGGCAGGAAAAAAGACTTCAGGAGATAACCGACGAGTTTATGGGGAAAATTGAAGAGGTGGGACAGCACAAAGAAAGCGAACTTCGTTCTCTTTAATTTAAAATTCACAATTTGAAGTTTTAATTCAAATTAGAAGTTAGAAATTACAAATTTCTCGAAGAGATGACAGTATTTATTTTCATAATCGTTCTATCGGTTCTTATTTTGATCCATGAGCTTGGGCATTTTTTGGCTGCGAAAAAGGCTGGTGTTAAGGTTGAAGAATTTGCTCTCGGGTTTCCTCCGAGGATTTTTAGGAAGAAAATTGGTGAGACTGTTTATTCAATAAACGCGCTTCCTTTTGGAGGATTTGTGCGTCTTTTTGGGGAGGACGAACCGACAAAGACCGACCAGAGGCGGTCGTTTTTTGCGCAGAGCTTGCCTACAAAATTAATTGTTGCGTTGGCTGGGGCTTTAATGAACTTTTTCTTGGGAGTTTTGATATTTGCCTTTCTCTATTCTCAGGTTGGAGTTCCCCAGAAAGAGGTTTCGCAGGTTGCGATCGGGCAGGTTATCCCGGGGACGCCAGCTGAGGCTGCGGGGTTTCGCGACTTTGATAGGATCCTCACGGTTTCTGGGCGGGCGATTGGGAGCGTTGAAGAATTGAAGAGCGTTGTTGGGGCAAATTTAGGGAAGGAGGTTCAAGTGGAGATAGATCGGGCACCTATTGTTCCTTTGGCGCACAAAACTATTGCTCGCGGAGAAGAGCAAAAAACAACCCTAAAGGTTACTCCGAGGTCGGAAAAAGAGGGAGAGCCCGCGACGATTGGAGTACGACCTATGGTTTTACCTTTGACTTACACTAAGTTTTATTCTCCGCCCGAAATGATTTATCGATCTATGGTTTATGGGGTAACTGATAGTATTTCATTTGCTAAGCAGATATTTTTTGGAATCGGAGGAATGCTCCAAAATTTAGTTGTTAAAAGAGAAGTTCCGCAAGACGTTTCTGGGCCTGTTGGGATTGCGCAGATTGTGGGGGAAGTTTATAAAATTGGATTTTTACCATTGTTGTCTTTGGTGGGAGTTTTGTCTATAAACTTAGCGGTTCTTAACGCGCTTCCGTTTCCGGGTTTGGATGGGGCTCGGGCTTTTTTTGTAATCGTGCAGGGAGTGACCCGACAGCGCATCTCTCCTAACATCGAGAAAAACATTCATCTTGTTGGATTAGCTCTTCTTTTTCTTCTTATTATTCTTATCAGCGTTCGGGATGTGGGGCGGTTGTTTGGTTGATTATAATGAAAAAAGAAAATCCACGTATTGTTGTGGTTGGTGGTGGTACGGGGACGTTTACTGTTTTATCTGGGCTTAAAAAGTATCCGTGTGATCTTACGGCCATTGTTTCGATGGCTGATTCTGGGGGGTCAACTGGTAGGCTTCGAGATGAGTTTGGGATTTTGCCTCCGGGGGATGTTCGTCGGGCGTTGATTGCTTTATCTTCTGAGCCTGAGCAGCTTACTTTGAGGCGTTTATTTGATTATCGATTTGAAAAAGGAAACGGTTTGTCTGGGCACTCGTTTGGGAACCTCTTTTTGGCGGCTCTGACTGATATTATGGGAAGCGAGGTTTTGGCAATTGAGGAGGCTGGGAAGCTGCTTGGCGTATCGGGTATTGTTTTGCCTGCGACTTTAGTCAATACGGATCTTGTTGCGAGGCTTGAAGATGGAACTGTGATTCGGGGCGAGACAAACATAGACCTTCGTGTAATTCGGCCAGAGGTTGGGATTTTAGATGTTTTTTTGGATCCTGGGGCCGCGGCCTATCCTGCGGCACTTCAGGCTATTTATGACGCTGACATGATTGTTCTTGGCCCCGGAGATCTTTATACGAGTGTGATTGCAAATTTCTTGGTTGGGGGTATTTCTGAGGCAATTGGGAATTCCAAGGCTAAAGTTGTGTATGTTTGCAACATCATGAATAAGTTTGCCGAGACTAATGGTTTTACTGTGTCGGATTATGTTAGTAAGATCGAAAAGTACTTGGGAAGAGAAGAGATTTCAAAGGAAAAATCGATAGTTGATGTGGTTTTAGTTAACCAAGACGGTTACCCTAAAGACCTTCTTTTAAAGTATGAGAAGGAAAAAGCTTTTCCTCCGGAATTTGACTTAGATAAGGTACGAAAAATTGTTCCTGATGTGCTTGTTGGTGATTTTTCCTCGCATGGAACCTTGCTTCGACACGACGCGTCAAAGCTTGCGAAGGCCTTAATCGGTTTAGTCTAAGCATGAACTACCACGGCTAAAGCCGTGGTATCCTTCGGCTTCGCCTCCGGCGAGTTCGATCTTGTTCGATTCAACCACGGGCAAGCCTGTGGACTTCTTGAACAATCTTAAAATGATATACTTGGTGCGATATGTCTGAGTGTATCTTTTGCAAAGTTGTTGCTGGGGAGGTTCCATCTACGAAGGAGTATGAGGACGAGGATATTTTGGTTTTTCGTGACATCCACCCGAAAGCTGACGTTCACTTGTTAATAGTTCCCAAAAAACATGTAGCGGAGTTTGCGGATCTCCCCGACTTGGAAATATGGGAAAAGATGAGCAAGGTTGCTAAAGAATTGATAGAGAAGCTTCATTTAAGGGAGAGTGGTTATAGGTTGGTTAATAACGGAGCGGGAGCGGCTTTGATTGAGCACTTGCATTTACATTTGTTGGGAAATGTTCCACATACTAGGGACATATAAGGGAAAGGGTAGTGGGTTGAAGGGTGTGGAGGCTAGTATGGAAAAAGGTTAAAAGGTAAGGGTGTTTTAAGCCCTTTAACTAAACCCCCTTACTATACGAGCTTCCAAACCCAAACCTCTTTACTTTCGACTGTTATGCTAAAGAACAATTTACAGAAACAAGCACAAGATGCTATGAGGTCTGGGGATTCTGTGAGGGTTTCTACTTTGCGTTTGCTCTCGAGCGCTCTTCACAATGAGGAAATTGCGAAACAACGGGATTTGACGGAAGAGGAAGAGGTAGCAATTATTAGAAGACAAATTAAGCAAAGGCAGGAGGCCATTGAGGCCCTTCGCTTCGCTCAGGATAAACTTACGAGTTCAAGTTCTGCTGATCTGGTGATGCGAGTTGAAAAAGAGGGGCAAGAGGCTGAAATTTTGAAGAAACTTTTGCCGGAACAGATGGGGGAGGCTGAATTGAACGAAATAGTTAATAATGTGGTTGGAGAGCTTGGTGTTTCTGAGTTTGGGCGTGTCATGGGAGAGGTTATGAAGAGAGTTGGCGGGAAGGCGGACGGGAAGGTTGTAGTGGAGATTGTGCAAAAGCGATTAAGTACGAAGCACTAAATGTTGAAGATTTACGTTACACGCCAATCAAGGTATCCAGCCGATATTAAAAAACTTAAAGAAGGTGTTCGGCGAGTCTTGGTTGATAATAGTGCGACGGATGCTGAGGTTAGTGTTGCTTTGGTTGGAGAGCGGAAAATGCGAGAGCTTGGGCAGAGGTATTTGAACGAAACGGAGGAAGACGAGGTGCATGAGGTTTTGTCGTTCCCTTCTCTTGAGGGTGCAAAGGAGGGCTTTTTGGAGGGAGAGGGGAGATTGCAATTGGGTGATATTTTGATTTGTTACCCCGAAGTGAGGAAAATTGCAATCAAAAAGAATAGGTTGATGGATGATGTGTTGGTTGAGTTGGCCGAACATGGGACTCTTCATTTGTTGGGAATACACCACGAGGAGTAGAGGTAGACATTGGACAACAAGAGAGAGATGGGAGAGCTTGGGGTTGGATTGCTTCTGGCAAATTTGCCAATTGATGATTAAATGAGAGGTGAAACTTTGATATATGACGTATTATCTTAAATACAGGCCGCAGAAAATTGGAGAATTGAACCTAGTTCGTGTTAAAGAAGAATTAGGTAGGATACTTGGGAGTAAGGATATTCCACACGCATTTTTATTTACTGGTCCGAGGGGAGCAGGGAAGACTTCCGCAGCAAGGATTTTGGCAAAAGTGTTAAATTGTGAAACACCAAACGGGATAGAGCCGTGCAATAAGTGCGCGCAGTGTGTGGCGATTACTAATGGTTCTAGCTTGGATGTTATTGAGATTGATGCTGCTTCTAACCGGGGGGTTGATGACATACGTGCTTTGAGGGATGGAGTGAGGCTTGCAACAGCTGGGGCAAGGAAGAAAGTTTACATAATTGACGAGGCGCATATGTTGACAACGGAGGCTTCTAATGCGCTTCTTAAGACTTTGGAGGAGCCGCCTGCCCATGTTGTTTTTGTTCTGGCAACTACTTCTGCCGGCAAACTTTTGGATACAATTCGATCACGTTGTACGACTGTTACTTTTTTTAAGGCGGGGACTGTCGAGATAATCGAGTCTCTGAAAAGAGTTGTTGGCGGAGAGAAATTGGAAGTTGAGGATGGGGTGCTGGAGGAGATTTCCCGCCTTGTGGATGGAAGCTTTAGGGAGGCGCATAAGTTATTGGAACAGGTTTCCTTAGGAAAAGAAAAAGTTACTTTGGAAGACATAAGGCGGGGTTTGTCTACGCAGAATTCCTCGATTGAACCTTTGGTTTCTGCTTTGGTTTCTTTGGATATAAAAGGCGCGCTAGTGGAGATTGATCGAGTTTCTCGGTCCGGAGCGGATTTGAAGCAATATACCACTTCTATAGTTTCTGTTTTAAGGGAAATTTTATTGGCGAAGTTCGTTCCAGCCTTGCAAGGTGTATCCTTGCAAGGCTACGAGGCTCGGGATTTGGGGGGGGTGGAAAGGGTGAGGGAGGGGATTGAGTTGTTTTCGGTTGCGGCAAATCAGATTCCGACATCGGTTATTTCGCAGTTGCCGTTGGAGTTGGCTGTGGTGAAGTGGGTTGGTGGAGGATCTGCACAGACAATTCGTTCCGGTTCCAACTCGTCTTCCGATGAGGCCAGCGGAAACACTTCTCGGGAACGCCGCGGTGCGCGGACTGCCGACTTTGTTCCACTCGAAGTTGACTCAGACACGAAACCGGTTCACAAATTGCCTGTCGTAGCTCCTCCTGAGAGAAAGGAGAAAGAGAAACTCTCTTTATCGGAATCGGGATTTCTGGAGGACGACTTAAAAAAAGTCGATAGCCTGTCCACTGGGGAGATAGTGGTGGGGGGTGACAATGGGTTGGAGGAGAAGTGGAAGTTGGTTATGCGGGAGGTTAAGCCTAAGAATCACTCTATTGAGGCATTGCTTAGGGCCACTCGCCCGAGGAGTTATGACGGGAAAATTTTGACGATTGAGGTTTTTTATAAATTCCATAAAGAACGGATTGAAAAGGATCCGTATCGCAGTTTGGTTGAGGAAATTGCGACGCAGATATTAGGGGCTCCGGTTCGGCTTGATTGTTTGCTTTCTGAGTCTCAGCAAAAAGCTCGGGATATTGTGAATCTAACAGAGACTGTTGAGGATGATATAGTTCGCGCTGCGGAAGACATATTTGGAGTTGGGGTGGACCAGACGAACAAACTGCCAAATTGACATATTCAATTCTGGAGATGATACTTGATTTTAATGACAAATAGTCGGGGGGGCTTTGTTCCTCTTTTGGTCTTAGTTGTAGTTGCGTTTGCAGGTATTGGTGGTGCGGGATCTGTGGCTTTGGCCCAACGGAGTTTGCCTGGTGAGACTTTTTATAAAGTTAAAGAAATTACAGATCAGGCAAAGCTTGCATTGGCTTTTACCCCTGCCCGGAAGGCAAAAGTTTACTTAAAAATTGCCGATGAGAGGTTGGTTGAGGCAGATAGGCTTCAGTCTAAGAATGCGGATCCGAGTCTTGTTGCGGAAACTTTGAACAAATATAGATTTGCGCAAGATAAAGCACTTGAGTTGCTGGGTAATCCGGATAATCAAACCAGTGAAACGCAAGAGGTTGTTCAGCAAATAAAGGATCAAAAAGAAGAGAAAAGCAGAGTTATCAATAAGGTAATAGACCAGCTTCCGCAGGAAAAAAAAGATGAGGTTAAAAGGTCGATTGATGAATCGAATAAAAATAGAGACGATACAATAGCGGGTCTACCAAGTGGCGATTCAGGTGGCTCTAGTCCTACTGGTACGACGACTACTTCGCCAATTTCCGCACCGACGCCTACTGTTTATGTGCAACCTACTCCGACATATGTGCCTACTTCGATACCAACGTCCGCTCTGTTTTCAACACCAACTCCTACAGTGGGTCCAACACCGACCTCTGTCATTGTCGGGACGATTGATGTTTTGGTGGTTGCCCATCTTGGGAATCAGGACGTGAATGTTAGCGGCGCAAGAATAAAAATTAAATCTGTGTCTACTGGGGGTGTTTTGGTAACCGGAACGGCTGATTCTTATGGTCGTTTTCGCGCAGATAACGTGTCGGCTAATCAGAATGTGGATGTTATTGGGACACAACCGTCTGACTGGAACAGTTATTATTGTGGGAAGTGGTCAACTTATTTGAGTGCAGGCGGGTTTAAAAGTGAGACACTCCGTCTTCTTTTCTCAGAAAGCTCGACTTGCGAGTAGTATTTATTGTTGTTTATATGGGAGTTTGGTGTTAAAATTCAACGAATAAATATGTTTGATAAGTTTAAGCAAGGCGCAGATACCTTAAAAGCTATTAACAAGCTTCGTCAGATACAGAATCAACTCTCCAAGGAACGTGTGACCTTCGAAGAAAATGGCGTCAAAGTTGTACTCTCCGGCGATCTCAAAATAAAGACATTGGAAGTTGACGGAGAAGAGCAGGAGCGTGTCTCGGCGGTTTTGAATAAAGCTTACGAAAAAACTCAAAAAGTTGTGGCTCAAAAAATGCAAGAAATGGGTGGTGGTTTACAAGGTCTCCTTGGTAATCTTGGATAAGTAAGTTTTCAAGATTGTGACATCTATTTCTGGATTACGAATTTCAGGATCTCGAAGATCCCGCCGAAACTTGGTATAGGCGGGATTTTTCGTGGCCAAGCATGATCTGAGCCCACCGTGTCCGAATCTCCACGCGGAAATGCGCGAAGTGACAAGGTGGGCTCATGTTTGGTTTTGGGCTAATCCTGCAGATACTGTGCACGGCGGCGTCTGAGGACCCAGCTCAAGCTGCGAGGGTATAGCAGCAGTTCCGCCCCCAGGCCTTCACCAATTGGTCCGCTCGTACAGTCTGGATAGTAGAAACCAGTACAGCCTGGTGTACCGCATTTGCAATGCGATACCGGTTTGCTGGGCTCCGCTTGTTGCGACTTTGCCTTATTCATGATCGTCTCCTTCATCGAGGCGCGCCGACTGCTCCGCCTTGGGTGGCCACATATGCACGTCTCCGGCAGGGCAGAGCGTGGTGTGTTCCTTTGGTTCCTGTGTTTCCTGTTTGGTCGAGTAAACCGCGGGTGATTTCCTCCCATTCGTCATGGTCTGCCGCTTCGTCGTTTGCTGCGGCGAGAAACAGCCAGGCTGCAAGAAGTCCGATGGCGCTTGCGGCGACTGTCAGGGTCCATTGCCACCAGTTCTTGGGCATTCTTTTCCTCCAGTGCTTTTGGTCAGTTGAGTCGTTCTCTGGGTAGGTGTCGCCATACAGCGAGCGGGACGCCGAACTGGCGCAACCAGTCTTCTGTGGTGATGCGTCTTGGAATGATGCTTCTGCCTGGACCTTCTGTTGCCTGGTCGGCTTCGTCGACGATTGTTAGCCTAATAAGGAAGAGCAGGCAGATGAACGCTAGTACTACCAGCCCGAACCAAACGATGAGTATGATTTGTATCATTGCTGTCTCACCTCCTGGCGCGTTAGAAACTCAAAGTGCGGAATGGGCATGTGCAGTATACAGCAAATTTTTTGTTATACTAGCCAGAGCCATGCGTATACCTGTTGCTGTCCGGCGGTTGATTGAATCTTTTGAAAAGCTTCCGGGTATTGGGCCAAAAACTGCCCAGAGGTTAACTTTTTATCTTCTGCATGTTCCCCAGGAGCAATTGGAATCTTTTGCGGAAAGCTTGGTAAATCTTAAAAAAAACACTGTTCTTTGCTCCATTTGCCGTAATGTTGGGGAGAACGACCCGTGTTCTATTTGCAGCGATCCTTCACGAGACAAGGGGATCGTGATGGTTGTTGAGCAGCCATTGGATATTTTGGCTTTGGAACGGTCGGGGAAATACAAAGGAATCTATCATGTTTTGCATGGAGTTATTAACCCTTTGGACAACATTGGGCCGGATGAAATTTTTATACGGGAGCTTCTAAAACGAGTTGCGACTGACGAGTCGCGAATCAGTGAGATTATTTTGGCAACGAATCCTACTATGGAGGGAGAGGCTACTGCGATGTACATAAAGAAGCAAGTTGTAGAGTTGGGGAACGGAAGTTCTAGCATTAGGATTACCCGGTTGGGGGTGGGGGTTCCTACCGGAGCGGATCTTGAGTATGCAGATGATACGACTTTGAGATATGCTATAGAAGGAAGAAGAGAGTTTTAAATTTGAAATGCCCGCCCCCGCCCCTTTACCCCAAATAACAACTCCTCCGAGGCCTAAGCCGCCTGTTAAAACTTTTGAAAATACCGAGTATGATCCTTCTTCGGAGTTGTCTCGAATGGTTTCTACTATTGGAGAACAGATAGCGGGGAGCCCGCCTGCTGCCCAGGAGTATAATCCGCAGGAACTGCATCCGTTTGGCGCGAACCCGGAAGTTCTTTCCCAAAATGACCAGAATTTTGTTAGGCAGAGAATGGCGCAGTTAGACGCAGGATTGAATAAGATTAGAAAGGAAGAGAAGCAGAAAAATGAACAGCAAAAAGCGGCACAGGAGGAGCGAAAAGCTGTGTTTTTGAGGAGAAAAAAAGAGGCGCAGGGGAGTGGGGAGGTGCAGGGAAAAAAGAGGAAAAGTATGATGCAGAGGGTGATGGGTATTGTGAGGAAAGATAAACAAGGAGGAACTGGGGAGGTGGGGAAGAAGCCGAGTCAGTAATGCAAAAAAGTGCGGGCCCCCGGCAGCGGTAGTTTGAAAACTGTCCGTTGTCGGGGGCTTTTGGGTTGTTGGCAGGGGTATGGTTAGTAACCGCGGATGCGCTTGCGTTCGGCTGCGGATCTCGTGTAGTAGCTCACTCGCCACCCTACGAGTGACAGCAGCAGAAAAAGTACGGTTTCTACGACCCTGACGACTCCCACATGGGTTTGGGTAAACGCGAGCCCGCTCACATAGAAGACCACTCCGCCGAGGGTTAGAAATGCGACGGCTGTGAGGAGTGGCCATACTTTTAGGTGCCAGGCCCCATCTCTTCTTTCGAATCTGATGGTACGCAGTCCGCTTTGCAGGTTGAACCCCAGCTGATAGCCTGACCAGGCTGCTTGGACTGAGAAGAGGATTATCCAAGCCAGAGTGCTTAAAAGCTCTTGGGACATGGCTAATCTCCTACAAATCCGAGGCAAAGCAGCTGCCCAGGCCTAGAAGGATGGCAGTGCCGGTAAGAGGGTAGCGGAAAAGGCGGCGCATGGGCCAGGCGAACAGGCTTGCCCATCCCAGAATTAGCGATCCAGCACTGAGTCCGCAATAGACGGCTATGTCGTTGGGAGAGGGCATCTTCTTTTGGGTTTCGTCGTATACCCCGCGGGTATACACACCAACCAAGATGCTGCAGAGCAAGACTGTAAGTGTGCGTAAACAGAACCACAAGAAACCGATCATTCTAGCTTCCTTTATTGTTGGATGTTTAAGGGCTTTGCCCCTGACGGCCCGATGCTGTCAATACTTAAGGCAAGCGTATTGTAGATTACAGGCTTGTTGATTACAACTCAGCCTTGCAAGGTGTATCCTTGCGAGGCTAACGAAGAAGATGCCCCGCTTCCGTTGGTTTTTTAGGCCGCTGGAAGCGGGAGATGCTGTGGGCGAGGCTGGCTGGTGGGAGAGATGGCCCTAGGCGGATGCCATCCTTCCGGCGGCCGTGAGCTTCTGCTCGAGCACCGCGACGGCTGTGCCAACGGTCACTATCCGTTTTACTTCTTGGTCGTCGATGTCGAAGCCGAAGGTATCCTCCAGCTCCAGTACGATGTCGATCAGGCTGGCACTGTTGATGCCCATGTCGCCGACGAATCTGGTGTTGTCAGTCGCGTTGTTCCACGCCTCCTGGTTTTTGGTGTACTTGGCGACGGCAGACAGTACTTTTTTGCGTATGTCGTCGGTGGTCCATTTGTCCATTGCGCTTGCTCCTTTTACTTGGCGTCAGTCTTCGCGACGGATGACTTGCCGAGATGGAAACCCAGTTGGACCAGGGCTGTCGTGTAGAGTACGAGGTGCTCCCAGTCGCTGATTCTCAAGGGTAGCCAGGTGTGGGCCAGGGCGCCGGCGAGGGTTGCGGTTGCCAGAGCTGCTGGGGTGACGGCGTCTGAGCTGGTATTGCCGTCATCGAGATTCTTGGCGACGCAGTTCGCGCTTCTGGCGAACTGTTGGGCGCACCTGTACTGGAAGTACACAAGTGCAGCTATCCTGCCAGTCGTGAGAGCGAGCCTACACAGTTCTCGTAGGACCAACATGTGATTAGCCTCCCTAATGGAAAAGAACTTTTGCCCTTGACGGCCCGATGCTGTCAATACTTAAGGCGAAGGAAGTATAAATTATGGGGTTGTTCTTGTCTACTTTTGCGTTTGAAATGGCCTTGGCCTAAAATGGGGTATGCTTAAAGTTTACAACACGCTGACCCGACAAAAGGAAGAATTTAAATCAATTGAGGAAGGAAAGGTACGCTTTTACCAGTGCGGACCGACGGTTTATTGGACTCAGCATATTGGAAATATGCGGGCTATGGTTTGCGCGGATCTTATCCGCCGGTCGCTCAAATACTTGGGGTATGACGTAAGTTTTGTTCGAAACTATACGGACGTTGGGCATTTGTTGGGAGATAACGCAGGGGATGCGGATACTGGCGAGGATCGGATGGACAAGGGGGCAAAGCGCGAGGGTTTGGAACCACGGGAGATTGCTAACAAATATATCAAGATTTTTGAAGAGGATATAAAAGCTTTAAATATAATTCCTGCAACACATACTCCGCGGGCAACTCACTATGTTCCTCAGATTATTGAGATGGTGCAGGAGCTGGTTGGCAAAGGTTTTGCATACGTTACCCCTAAAGCAGTTTACTTTGACGTTTCAAAGGCAAAAGATTACAACAGGTTAAATAAACAAAATTTAGAGGAGAATAGAGAAGGGGCAGGGTCTGGGGACGTGCAGGATTCTGAGAAGAAAAATCCGCACGACTTTGCTTTGTGGTTTTTTAAAACTGGGGTGCATAAGGATGCACTACAGACGTGGGATTCGCCATGGGGCGAGGGCCTGCCTGCCGGCAGGCAGGGTTTTCCTGGTTGGCATATTGAGTGTTCGGCTATGATCAAGACCCTTTTAGGAGACACAATTGATATTCATATGGGGGGAATTGAACATATTCCTATTCATCACACAAATGAGATAGCGCAAAGCGAGGCTGTAAATGGGGTGCCCTTGGCAAATTATTGGATCCACAATGAGCATTTGTTGGTTAACGATAAAAAAATGGCAAAATCCGAAGGGACTGGGTATGCGTTATCGGAAGTTATTGAGAAAGGTTATGACCCTTTGGATTTGAGGTATTTTTTCTTGCAGGCGCATTACAAATCGAAACAGAACTTTACATGGGAGGCGTTGGATGCTGCGCGGACCGCGCGTGGGCGTTTGCAGTCTGTTGTTGGTGGTTTGTCACAAAACAAAGGGGACAATGTTGACGAGCAGAAGATTGAGAAGTACGAGGATTATCGTGTTCAATTTGAAGAGGCCTTAAGTGATGACTTTAATGTGTCCCAAGCTTTGGCGGTTTTGTGGGAGGCATTGAAAAGTAATTTAGCATCGCAAGATAAGTTGGACTTGGCTACGAACTTTGATGAGGTGTTGGGATTGAGTTTGGATCAGAGACAGGATATTCAGGGGGTGAGAGATATACCAGAAGGGGTTTTGGAGCTTGTGGATAAACGGGGGCGATTGCGTAAGGAAGGTAAGTTTGAAGAGGCGGATGGTGTACGCGGGGAGATTGAGGAGATGGGGTATTTGGTTAAGGATACTGCAGAGGGACCGAGCGTGAAACGTAAAACTTAAAACGTTAAACGCAGAAAAAGAGAAACTGCCTATGCGAGAATTTATTTCCAGAAATGATTACCAGATTAAGCTACTTCTTTTGGCTGCTGTGATTTTGATTGGAATACTTGGCGCGGTTGACCTTTTTGATTTAAATGAAAGATCTTTGCCCGAGGCTGTTCGGAGCATTGTAACGCGGGAGACAGTTACTGAGAAAGATAAATGCGGGAAGGATTGTAAGGAAGAAATAGATAAAAAAGTTTCGGAGGCATTGGCGACGGTTTCAGGAAAACTGAAGAATAGTCTTAGTACGAGTGGGACTACTAAAACAAGCTCTGTGTCTATTGGGAGTACTTTTTCTACGCGTAGCGCTGACTGGACGGATGTTCCGGGACAAACGGAAGTTGATCCGGGAGAGTATGGAGCTTCTCCGGCGTTTTATGTGGACGCGTCGGTTAAGATTGGCAACTCGAACGGGGAGGTTAAAATTCGCTTGTTTGATATAACAAATGGAATTGCGGTTTCTGGGAGCGAGCTTTCGACTGTCACTTCAAGTTACTCTAACGTGAGCTCTTCGGCACTGCTTTTGTGGAGAGGGAAAAACTTATACAAGATACAAATAAAATCGACCATTGGGGAAGAGGCTTTTGTTGCTTCTGCTAAGATAAGGGTTGTTTATAAGTAAATGAAATTCTCAGCTGTAATTTTTGATCTTGATGGGACCGTGCTTTTGAATGAGGATGTTTACGCCTCTGCGTTTTTGGCGATACTTGCAAAACATGGAGTTCGTGCGGACACCCCCGGGGTGGACTCACGAATTGTTCATACTCCTGGTGTGGGTGTGGAGAGGAATTGGGAGATTTTCAAGAAAAGATATAATTTACCTTCTGAGGTAGGAGTTGACCAGTTGGTTCACGAAACACAGGATGAGTACCACAAGAGACTTCCCGAGGTGGGTATTCGGCCTGGGTTTTTTAATCTTCATGGGGCATTAGCCGAAGAAGGAATACAGATCGCCTTGGCGACTTCGAACGACTGGTGGTTGGTTGAGGACGAACTGACGGATTTGGGGCTGTTGCCGTATTTTAATGTGACTGTTACGCGGGAGGAGGTTGTAAATCCGAAACCGGAGCCTGATATATTTTGGAAAGCTGCTGAAAAATTGGGGGTTCCTGAGGAGGCATGTGTTGTCATAGAGGATTCGATTGCTGGGATAAAGGCTGCGGGGGAGGCGGGGATGAAGGTTATTGCGGTCTTAGGAACAAATACTGATAAGAAAGGTCTTCGCGAGGCTGATTTGGTTGTTGAGGATTTCTTGGAAATTAATCCTCAAATAATAGACGGACTTTTTGGTTAGTCTAAGATTTGACCCGGCCGGGTTCCGGTTCTTTTACAAACGTTGCGAAACTCTTCCCGTGCGCGGAAGAGAAGAAATTTCACTGCATTTACTGACTTTCCCACTATTTCGGCTATTTCGTCGTAAGACAAGTCATTGTAGTATCGCAGAATTAGTAGCATGCGGTACCTGGGTCCTAGTTTTTCAAGGACAGATAAAATTTCACCTTTGTTTTCGCTGCTGACAGCGTCATGTTCCGGGTTGTCTTTGGCCACTTGGCTTGGGTGGAAGGCGGGGAGAGATTCTTCCCAGGGCTGTAGCTGTAGCCTTTCCTGGGTCCTTTTTCTGCGACGCAGCTCCTCTCGGCACGTGTTTGTGGCAATTTTATAGAGCCAGCCTCGGAAATTAGTATCTTCGAATGTTTTAGAGAGAGCAAGATATGCTTTTAAGAATATGTCTTGAGAAAAATCTTTTGCCTCTTCCGGGTCGCCCAGCAGGCGACAAACGTGTCTGCGGATTGGAACTTGGTATTTACTGAAAAGGATTTGGATTGCTTCTTCGTCTCCGGCTTGGGCACGGGCTGTTAATTCAGCTTCCTGTTTTGGTGTTAGGTGTATGTGTGTTGGTTCTGCGGAAGGAGGTTCCTGCAAGGTCTGACCTTGCGAGGCTAAAGCGGGGAATTGGAGAGCTTGTGCTCGTGCCGGTGCGAGTTCTACCAGTGACATTTTCAGAGAGTTTATCCCCCTTCGCAGAAAAACACAAACGCTGTAAAAGTCAAAATCAAGTTTAGGAGGATGGCGGAAAAGAAAGGGGGTGCAAGGACTGCACAAACTTCTCTTCCGCCGAGATTCACCGTGCTAATTGTTGTGCCTCTACCCGATCGATGGCACGGCTTATCCTTTCAAGCGTTTCCGGCGTTCTACGGCGACCCCTTTCGACTTCGGAAATAGTCCCGCGATCAATACCCGAGGTGCGTGCCAAGTCACGTTGGGAGAGACCTGTGGCTTTGCGCCGCTTGCGCAGAGTCTCGCTGGGTAGGGGGGGTTTTGGGAGCGGCGGCGTCTCCGGCGGTTGTGGGCGGCGATGGTGGGCGACAACGGACTGAGGGGCTGCCACTTGTTTCGGTTCCACCGGTGGGTAGTTGGTCGTGGGTGGTTTTGGCGGCGGGTTTAGCTCGTCTGCGGTGGGCAGTGGTAATACCATGCCGGTACCCCGGGCGATCAGCCAGCCTGCTGCTTCGCGGAGATCACCGTTGAAGGCGTCGCTGGCTAAGGTGGCCACTGCCGGGAAGGTAGCTGCGGGGACAGGTACGGCCAGGGGCTTTCTGGCAAAGCGCCGGCTTCCTGGGGCAACTTCGGGCCGGGGCAGTTTGATGCCTTTCTCCAAGGCAGCGACCGCGGCTTCGATCATGGGGCTGTCGCTTTTGCACAGGCGGTCGAACGCAGGTGCCAGAATACGGCAGGTGAGTACATGGTGTAGACCGTTTTTTGGCGCGGGCGAGAGTGTCGTCGGGCTTGATGCTGCCGGCGCGTTTGCTGCTACTGCTGCGCTGGGAACTGGCCAGAGGTTGTCCGGCAGGCGTAGCCAGAGCTGCGCGATGATTGGGTCAACGCCGGTGGCGCGCGCTGCGTCGTCTGGGGTCATGCCTTGCTTTCGCACCAATCGTCGGACTTCGGCCATTCGTGCCAGTGCGCTTTTGCTGTACGCGGGTTTGGGCGCGTTGGCGGCTGTGGTATCAAAGACGACGGTGGTATCAGTATCCGCGGTCATTGGTCCTTCTCCTTCTCAGCTTTGTGCGGTGAATGTTAAGGAACTGGGCAGCTCCTTTCTTTTGGCATTATATGGGTCTTTTGAAGACTAATGCGATTGGCACTTTAGTTAGGGTTGACTAAGCAGGTTTATCGTCTTTAGACTGGTAGATATGTTCGGAGATTTAACTTTGGGGGTGGTTATATTGGCTGCGCTTCTTGATAGCATTAATCCTTGCGTATTGGGGGTTTTGATTTTCCTGATAACTTACATGATGACAGTTGTCTACAAAGACCCCAAGAAAATGCTTTTTGTTGGACTAGTTTACGTATGTTCGGTGTACATAACTTATCTTGCAATCGGATTTGGTTTGTTGAAAGTTGCAAGCCAGGACCTGTTTTCTGATTGGTTTTATTGGGGGGCTTCGATGGCTTCGATTATTGCGATTATTGCCGGAGTTTTGGAGATTAAGGACTACTTTTGGTACGGGCGTGGCTTTTCTTTGCAAATGATTCCTGGAGGGGCCGAAAGAGTAAAGTTTTATACGGCAAAGCTGGCAAAATTTGAGAAGAAGAACCTTTGGGCAAGTTTTTTGATTGCCTTATTCTTGGGCTTTTTTGTGGTTTTGGTCGAATTTCCTTGTACGGGGGCTCCGTATTTGGCCATTTTGGCGCTTTTGGCAACTGGTGAGTACTCGCGGGCGGTGCCGTTTCTTTTGATTTACAACTTGGTTTTTGTAATTCCGTTAGTAGTTATTATCTTTTTAGTCTATTTTGGGAAGTCGTCTGAGGTGCTCGAGGAGTGGAGAATCAAGCATAAAAGACTGATGCGGCTTTTGGTTGGGGTATTTTTACTCTTCTTCGGCTTTTGGATGTTGTGGACGGTTTTGCCGGCAGGTTTGTTTTTTTAAAGATTCTCGGGGGTTTTTGGAGCCCAGCGGGCATCTACATAACTTACTATTTCATCTACAGTTTTGCCTTCTCCTAGCATTTGTTTTGCTATGAGGGCGGTTTTAACGCATAGACCGCAATTTAAGCCCATTAAATCAAAGCTCTTGTCTTCGTTTATAAAACAATCGCGGTTGTTTTTATGTCCGGCAGAATTTTTAAGACAACCGCAGTAGCATT
>MHCB01000023.1 GCA_001816455.1 Candidatus Blackburnbacteria bacterium RIFCSPHIGHO2_12_FULL_44_25 | reverse complement strand
CTACCTGTTGAAACTAGATAGGTCAGTGAGACCGAACTCAAATAAGATCGGTCAGACAGACTTGCACATCGGTCAGCCAGACCGGTCAGATCGGTCAGGCGGAACAACGAACAAGAATAAAGAAAAAGATTTTATTAATAAGAATTACGCGCGCGATCAAAAAACTGGGGATAACTTAGCGGAGATGAGAGAAGTACTGGTCGCCAAGATGTCGATGAATGGCGACAAGAGGCGTACCAGAACGGCAACGGAGGAACCTTGAAATGCAATTAATCGTTCGGGTGTCGTCGAGCCCGAACTATTGATTATTTATTAACCAACTAACCATGATCGAGGATTTCTGCGGCCGAACCCGATAAGGAAACGGTGAATGCACTTTCACCCTTTCTAAGCCGAGGTTCTCCGTTGCCTGCAAAGAACCAATCGCTTATCGGGCAAGCGTCAGAACCTCCGGAATAAAACTATGGCCGCAGAGGAATCAACCAATCTAGGAAACTGCCCTCACTGCACCAACATCATCTTCAAAGATGCCGTTTTCAACTCCGAGGGTCGATTCTCTATGCGGTGTCCACATTGCAGTAAGACACTGAAAGTGATCATCAAACGAAAGATTGAGATCATAATCCTTCCTGCAACCCAAGAGATAAAGAAAAAAGGTCCCGGTGTTGTCGCAGTGATCCTGTTTCTAAACCTACCAATACTTCAAGGATTTATCGATATTCTTGCCTGAACCAGCCTGTAAGTACCTTGAAAGATGCAAAAAAGGAGCTCTAAAGCCCCGTTTTTGCCATTTGTTTGCCCCTGTGGCGAGCTTTGCCCCGGGGTTCACCCCTTTGACCCTTTGCCCCACCGGCCGAGCCGTGTGACGATTTTTGAAAGTTTGATGTGTTTTCTACAAATACCGCTTACACCAAATCTTTTTTCTTCTCCTCAAATTCTTTTTTATCAATCTCGCCTTTGGCGTATCGATCCTGCAAAATTTCAAGTGCGGATTTCTCACGGTTGTGAGTGTCGCGAGATTGACTTGTGAGCCATTTGATAAGGGCGACAATGCCTGCGATTATCAATACCCACCAGAGAATCATAAATATCCAACCGAAGCCACCAAAAGGCCCAAATCCAAAGTTCATCATATTGTTGTCTGTTAAATTATTACTGCCAAAGGGAGACGACCACCCTCCCCACATCATATTCATCATTGGCATCCAGCCACCACTGATTGACGGAAACGCCGCCGACGTATCGCATCCGGAAAGACGTTTGCCCATGACGATATGAATCTGCTCCTCGCCGTCTTCACCGTGCGCCTGAATCATCATAGCGTTCATTGCGGCGTGAGAATCTCCAGCCATCTGCCCCATAAAGTATTCTCCGAGCACTCCGTACTGTTCATCACCCAAATTCTCGCAAGCGATTTCTTTTGCTTGCAGTTTATTCCAAAGCTCCTTGCCTTCTTGTTCTTCACGAGCGGTGTGTTCAACGACTTCGTTCCAATCAACTTGAGTATTGGAAAAATTACCCATCATTTGGGCATTTACGTTTGTAGCAAACGAACCGATGATGATTGACGCAAGAATTGTAAAAACAATTTTTTTCATATTTTTAAGTTAGCCGAACACTAAAACCTTGTCCGAACTCTCAACCATTTTAAGCAAGTCGGACATTGTGGAAATAGGACAGACATTGCTTTCTTCTTTTCCGCGTATTTTTAGGCATGAACCACAAGCATAAATTTCACCTTTCAATTTTTTGAACTCCGATACTTTGACTGAAATATCAAAATCCGTACTGTCGGGAATGGTCTCAAGTTCTGATCCCTCGCTCATCAAAAAAATCTCCGCTTGATGACCTGCTTTGAGCGCGGTGATTCCAAGACGGAACGTATTCCACACATGCTCGGGTTTATTTGATTGTAAGATGATGCCGAGTTTCATATAATTATATTAACTTTTTTCTCGCAACTTTGCTACCTTATGGACTTCAATCCAAAAAGTAGATAGAACTATCACTCCCACCACGGCCATCCATAACCCAAAGGAAAGAGCCGAAGTTTTGAGATATGGATGTAGTGCGGGAATTAAAGTTATTGCAAACGAAAAAACAATCATACCGACAAGCCAGAACGCACCGAATCGGTTTGAAAATAAACCTTGTTTGAATAATGACAGTTTTTCTTGCTTGAGGTTCAAAGCAAGCAGGATATGACCCAAAAGCCAAGCAACAAACGCGGTTGTCTGTGCGAGCACGAGATTGCCGGTCTGGAAATAAAGAATCATATAGAGCGTACTAATACCGATTGCCAAAGGAATGCCGTTACGGAAAATTTTAAAAACTAACTCCTTACCAAGAAATTCTTTAAGTTTCTTTATTGGTTGTTGCATAATATCCGGCGAAGCCGCTTCAGTAACAAAAATCGTGGAGGACGCTAAATCCATCAGAAGCTCGGTGAGAATAATATGGATTGGTGCAAATGGAAAAGGAATTCCAAGAGCCAATGGGGTAAGAAAAATAGCAAGGAGTATTCCTTTGGCGGTAAGATAATATGTAATGCCTTTGTGGAAATTATTAAGAGCCGAACGCGCGATACCAACAGCATCGGCTAAATGTGTATAATTGTCATCAGTTAGAATAAGGTCAGCAGTTTCTTTTGCTAAATCAGTGCCAATTTCACCCATTGCAATACCAACATTGGCAGCTTTAAGTGCCGGAGCATCATTGATGCCATCACCTATTACGGCGACTACTTCGCCTCTCTGTTTAAGCATTTCTACAAGCCGAAGTTTTTGCGATGGAGCAATGCGAGCAAATGTTCTTATGTTTTCAAGTGCAGTTTTAAGCTCATCATCGCTCATTTTTTCGATGTCATTACCAGTCAAAACATGATCCTCTATGCCAATAGTGTTCGCTATCGTCCCAGCCGTTGCTGGATGGTCGCCGGTAACGATAAAGGTTTCTACTTTGGCTGCTTTAAGTCGCGCGATGGTTTCAGCAACACCATTTCTGATCGGGTCTGAAAGTACAGCAAGGGCACTAAGTTCAATTTTTTTAATGTCATCAGTATTTTTCACGCGACCATAGGCAACGACACGCTTCCCTTGATCAACTTCTTTTTGAAATACTTGCATTAGCTTCTCATATTGATGAGTGTCGGAAATATTTCCAATCAATGATTCCACCTTGCCAGCTATAAAACTGGTTCTCTTGTCGTCAATTTCATACCCAATAGTTCGCCACGGCCTTCCTTCGCTAAAACCAGCGAAGGAAACTGGCCTTGGAACCTCAAATGAATTTTTGGTAGCAGAATAAACGGCGGTGTCCGTGGGGTCATTGCTGTATCGAGGAAGCGCAAGCAAAATATCACGCTTCGTTTCAAAGCCTAGTTTTGCCGGAGTGTATTCCTCGCCACTTGGCAAAATGAATTTTTCAACCTGCATCCGATTTTCAGTGATGGTACCGGTTTTATCCGTAACTATAGCGGTAACCTGACCTAATACTTCTGCTCCACGCAGACGTTTTACAACGAGTTTAATTTTGGCAAGACGGAACGACGCGAGCGCGAGCGCCATTGTAATGATGACTGGCGGTTGTCCGGGAATCATAAGGAACGTAAGCGCGAGCCAAGTTACGATCATTTCCTGTAAATTTAATCCGCGTAAAAATCCGACCGCTGGAATGAGAATACTGACCGCGAGAGCAAAAATTGCCAGAATCTTAGCAAGACGTGTCATTGCTTCTTGAAGAACAGTCTTTTCTTTTGAGGTAATAGATACGTCACGCGCGATCTTGCCGAATTCACTTTCGAGGCCAACAGCACAGACAATCGCTTTTCCCTCGCCACTCATCACTGTTGTCCCTGAAAATACAGAATTAGTGCGCTCGGCAAGCGGAGTATTTTCGGCAAGTGTCGCACGCATATTCTTTTCTACAGGAAGGGATTCTCCTGTAAGCGATGCCTCATTGATTAACAGGCCATAAGATTCAATAAGTCGTGCATCTGCAGGAATGCGAACTCCTTCAGTAAGAACCAAAATATCACCAACAACCACTTCGCCAGTCGGGATTTCCTCCATCTTACTGTCACGGATTACTTTTGTTGTCAGTGAAGTGAGCTGGCGCAGTTTTGTCATTGTACGGTCAGTGCGGTATTTGTTAATGAATTCTACCGCAATATATGTTGCCACGACGAAAACCATCACCACGGCTTCCCCAATTTTTCCAAAAACAAACGACAGCACTCCAATGGAAAGCAAGACAATCATCATCGGCTCACGGACGCCGTCAAGTATAAGCTTCAGAGCACTTGTCGGCTTCACTTCATCAATTATATTAGCTCCAAATTTATCACGGGATTTCCTCACAGTTTCAGACGAAAGGCCATTTGCGATGTCGGAAACAAACATTGTAAGAATAGCTGATTGTGGTATCGTCCACCAAAAATTTCTAGTTTGCAAAGTTGTATCTTTCATAGCATTAAGCATAGTTTATTATTTTAGTAGTTTAATTTTGAATTTCTAAAGATATAAAATGTAATATAGGCTACAGAGATGGCTATCAGCGCACTCCCAAAAATATCAGCCAAGTGATGGATGCCCACATAAACTCTCGAAACTCCAACAATTAAGGCGAGTATCCAGGCAACTGCGCCCAATTTGCGATTGTAGTAAAACAAAACTGAAGCAAGAGCGCTGCTTAAAAGCATATGGTCAGATGGGAAACCATTGTCCGGCGCATGGGTAATCAGTGGCACGACGTGGTCAACTACGAACGGTCGCGGGTTAAAATAAAAATACCGAGCAATTGAAGCGATCAGGTATGCGAGCGACATATTAATCAGAGAAAAAGATAAAAATCCTGTTCGTTTGTTTGTTGGTTGGATGAAAAAATAAAAAAGTGCTAATCCTATTATGAAAAGATAAAGATATTGTGCGCCAAATATAAAGATAGTATCCATAAATCTATTTTATTAAATCATCAATACTTATCCCCAACCCCTCGGCAATCTTGGTAACTGTTTGGATTGATTATGTCTCGTTTTTCGTTATCTAGAAGTGACATATATTTTTATTGAGAAATATACTCTTGATGACCGCATCGACATGCTGTGCCGTCATTCGTTGCCATGCTGAAGTACGACTTCTTCGCAACGATAATAAAGTCTTCAAAGAATGGCTTGAACGACAAAACCTGCGAGTCTGCTTGCAGTGCTCGCATGAGTTTCTTGTCGTCCTCATTCGGAGTCGGATCAGTAGAGCCGGGATGATTGATCAAGACCATAAACTTCTTGGCAAGAAATAGAGAAAAGTAATGCCAAAGCATTTGAGTGTCGAGATTCTT
>MHCB01000022.1 GCA_001816455.1 Candidatus Blackburnbacteria bacterium RIFCSPHIGHO2_12_FULL_44_25 | reverse complement strand
CGTCGGTCAGAGTCCCGCTAAGGATAGCGGCTGTGTTAAAGTCTTCTTCCCCGGGGGCCATGCCTTGACAGATGTCTCGCAACGTGCAGTCGTAGCAGAGCTCCGACTTGTTGTGCGTCTGAAACGGCTTTGAGCACTCTGCGCAAATCTTGGTCCTCCAGACCTTGCGCGCGATCCGAACTGGAGCGGTTGGAAAATCGTCTTCTCCGTCCAGCCGTTCCTGAGCGTACACTAAATCCCAGTGCCTGGCGTCTTCGTCCTCGAATGCAAAGCATTCGTCGCAGACACCCGAATCCTGGGTCCAGTACACGAGGCCGACATCGCTCTCGCATCCCGAGCAAAATCTCTCGGTTTCCGCTTGCTCGTCCTCGTACTTCCGCGCCTCCTTTTCGAGGTGCACGCAGTAGTTGCAGATGAGACGGCCATCCCATTTTTCCCAGTAAACTGGGCAAACGGGCTGATTGCAGCCTGGGCACGGGAACCAGAGGAACCCGAGCAGAGAGCGGGGTACTGGATGATATAGCAGCCGTGCTACACGGTCGACCAAGGGCAGTTTCATTGGCTAGTTTCCTTTCATATGGTTGCCGGTTTGCCTACTAATTTCTTAACAAGCAAATTGGCAACCACAGATTGGAGAGTAAAAATTTAAAATGTGCCTAAAATGGGGCTATCTCAAGCCTTATTTCAGTGGGTCTATTGTACCACAAAACCCATAGTTTGTCAACTGTTATAAGTCTCCTCCCAAGGAGACTTTGAAGAGTTTTTGTCAATAATGTACATTGCTTGGAATAAGAACCTTCGGAAAGAACCTTTCTGTGTGCTTCGTTAAGAAACTGCGCAACCGTAAAACTTTTATGGGCCCCTGCTTGTGTTTGTGTTCGCATTGATCTGTTATACTTTTATTATGACTCAAGCGCTGGATAACATACGAAATAAAGCATTGCCTATTTTGAAGAGGGCGGGTGTTACTCGTTCTGCCCTTTTTGGTTCCTACGTTCGTGGCGAAGCACAACCGGACAGTGATATTGATATTCTTATCGAACCTCCACAAGGTGCCGGTCTTTTTACTATTGTTGCGCTTAAACGCAGCCTTGAAGGCGCTCTGAAAAAAAAAGTAGACTTGATAACATATAGGTCTCTGCATCCAGCTCTTCGAGAGAAAATCTTGAAAGAACAGATTGCGATACTTTGATTGTCTTGATGACGAAAGAACCGAAGATATTTCTTCAACACATCCTTGAGAGCATTGAACTGATTGAAAAACGTGTGGTTGGTGTGACTTTTGACGAATTCAGCCACAACTTGGATCTACAAGATATGGTAATCAGACGCTTAGAAGTCGTAGGAGAAGCTGTGAGGAATCTACCGAAGGATTTTAGGGATAAATACCGGAGTGTTAGTTGGCAAGATCCAGCCGGAATGAGAAGTGCGCTTATTCATGGGTACTTTCAGGTGGATCTTGAGGTTGTGTGGGACACGATCCGTAACGACTTACCTACATTCAAAAAAGAAATTGGAAGTATTTTGAAAAAATTAAAGTGAACAGCGCGATATTACACTAGTTTCTCTTGTAGGAATTTTTGGAGTTGGCCTGTGGCAATCCTTTCTTGCTTTGCAGTGTCCCGGTCACGGACGGTAACCGTATTGTCTTCTAAGGTTTGGTAGTCAACAGTAATGCAATAGGGCGTTCCGATTTCGTCTTGGGCAAAATAGCGTTTGCCAATGTTGCCCCGATCGTCGAAAGCTACGGGAAACGTAGAACGCAAAAGGTTAAACGTCTCGCGGGCTTTTTCTACAATATCGGGTTTGTTGGCAACAAGTGGAAAAACGGCCGCCTTGTAGGGGGCTAGCGCTGGGGGAAGTTTAAGAAACACGCGGCTGCCAGCTTGCCCAGAGGCGGCCGTTGGGTCTTCGGTATAAGCAGAAAGCAAGACAACTAGGGCTGTTCTGTTTAAGCCAAAGGCCGGTTCGACGACATGCGGGATAAACCGCTCGCGGGTTTCAGGGTCTTCATAGGATAAATCTTCTCCGGATTTTTCGCTGTGGTTTTTTAAATCAAAATCGGTTCTGTAGGCTAAACCATAAAGCTCTCCCCAACCGAAAGGGAATTCGAATTCTATATCTTCCGTGCGGCGGGAATAATGAGAAAGTTCGTCTTTTTCGTGCACGCGCCATCTTAATTTTTCTTCCGGCACGCCAAGCGCGGTTATCCAATCCCACATTTGTTCTTTCCAACCTTCAAAGGCTGGTTCCCATTCGGTGGGATTTACAAAATACTCTATCTCCATTAGCTCAAGTTCCAAGGTTCTGAATATAAAATTACCCGGAGTGATTTCGTTTCTGAAAGCTTTTCCGATTTGAGCAATACCAAAAGGCAAACGGGGACGTTCTGAGATAAGCACGTTTTTAAAGTTAACAAACATGCCTTGGGCTGTTTCGGGGCGAAGAAATACTTCCTGACCTGCCTCTTCAACTGGGCCGATATGGGTTTTGAACATTAGATTAAACTGTTTCGGGGAACCTAAACTGCCGCCGCATTCGGGGCATTTGGTTTTGTCTTCCAAATGGTCTTCACGAAAGCGTTTGTGACAGTTTTGACATTCAACAAGGGGGTCTGTGAAGGATTGGACGTGGCCGGAAGTTTCCCACACTTTAGGATTCATTAAAATTCCGGTATCGACAGGAAACACGTCATTTCGGGTTTCTATAAATTTTTTCCACCAGAGGTTTTTGATGTTTTGAAGAAGGCGAGTGCCAAGAGGGCCGTAATCCCAGGTATTTGCTAAACCGCCATAGATTTCGGATCCGGGGAAAACAAAGCCACGGCGTTTGGCTAGACTAACTATCTTGGTCATTAAGTTATTCTGGTTTTGTTCTTCTGACATACCCAATGTTATCAGAAGTAGACAGAAGAAGCCACGGATTGGTTCACTTCCGAGGTGTAGATACATTTTCACTCCCGAAGTGAAATAGCTTTGCACATCGGGATTTGGGGCAGAATTGGCAATGAAAAGCGCCCCGGACGGGTGTTGGTACCCGAACGGGGCGCAATCTCGATCAAAGTGTCGTTGGGTTAGTGGTCGCTTGTAAAAAAGGCCACTGCTAGACCAATGATCCCAAAAATTGAAAGCACAACGAGTATGATGCCTAAAGCTCTTTCTACTGAGCCAAAGGCAGCGCCTAGAAGCCAAACCGTAACCACAATCACGACGCCGATCATCACCCACATGAGTTACCTCCTTTTTACGCCTGTGGCACACAGATCAGGGAACGTATGGCTTGCGGGTGAATACCAGCTGCTCTTCGTCGGTGCCCAGGTTTTCTACGGCGATGTCCCACTCGTGTCCGGAGAAGTGATCGACTAATGCCTCCCTTACTGTGGCAGAGTAGTCGCCTATACCCAGGCCGCATTCTCGCAAGGCTTCAGCCACTACGACCGTAAGGCCGGCTTCATCGTCGGCGTCGTCCAGCTCGTCGAGTTCTTCTCCAACGAAGGTAACCAGCTTTCCAAACGTGTTCCGATCCGCGTGAGCCATGCCTCCATCATCCTCAAAAGCTTCCACCGTCTCACCTCTTTCGGAGCGAATTCGATGCCAGACAAACTCGACCCTGATAATCCAATGTCTATTTAAGCCAAGGGCTTTTGCGAGGACTGCTGCCTCTACTCCTTCCATTTGCCTTTTGGCTTGAGCTAAGAGTTCGGTTGGGGGAAGTTGTAAATTCCTAACCCCTTCTTCGGCGAGAAAGATGCAGCAGAGAGCGTGCGTGACGTTGGCTAACAGTTCGGGGTTTAAGCCCAGTGCCTCGATCAGAGCCCTTGCCTCATCTTCCAGCTCTTTTATGTGCGGACCTGCCAGTTCAACAGCTCTTTGATCAGATGGGTTGTAGGATGGATACTTTTTCTTCACACCTATGCCCCTTGGTGAATTTAATGTGCTGCTGCCTGAGCTTACAGTATTACAGGCTCGTTTTTCAAGTTGTGAGGGTTTTGAGGAAGCTTTTTGACTCTAATGAAAAGCGCCCCGGACGGGTGTTGGTACCCGAACGGGGCGCGTTGGTTCGTGCCTTGTTGCAAGGACCGAAGGGGTTTTATCTCCTTTTGGGAGCGTACCTTGCGGTCTCAGGACCGACGGTCTGCCCACTGAGGCGGCACATCCGTGCCTCGAACTCGGCCGTGTTTTTCTCGAGCTCGGCACGAGCAGCGGCACGTGCTTGCTCCAGTTCTTCCAGCTGTTCCAATTGTCGTTGTGCTCGTCGGCGGACAGATGGATCAGGGTGGGTCTCCGCCGTTCGGCGAAGTTCGCCCACGATACGCTGTCTCACGTCGGGTCTTGGTCTTTCAGACATGAACTTACTCCTTGCTGCCGTGTGTGTTTTTTCCGATAGGAACCGCTTGCTTGCAGGTATGGTTGTTTTTGCTATTACCCACCCCCTTCTTGTTTACAGGCGTCATATCATGGTCCTTTCATGTCCGCTATGTCGTCCGCAACGGAATTAAAGTGCCAATTACAGATCGGAGTATACCCTACTACAAGCTCGTTTTTCAAGTTGTGAGGGTTTTGAGAAAGCGTTTTGTGCGAAGACTTCCGTTGATTAGATTTTCAATATAAGCATCCAGATTTTTTGGGATGCCAGCCCGAGGCTGGTCAGCCTTTGGCTGACGCTCCAGGAAGCCTAATTCTTCTAAAACTTTTACTTTGAAATTTTCTGTTAACGGATAGAGTTGCCAATAGTCAAGATTCTCCAGAGATCTTAGAGAGGCGAGAAGTAAATTAAAGACCTCTTTGTTTTCCTGCTGTTCTGCTGTTAGTCTGTCTACTATTTCGCATAGATGGTATGCAACTCCGACTTTTACCAGGTCTTCTCGCCAGGAATCAAACGATTCTTTAATCTCTGCGTCGGTTATGATGTCTAAACTTCTACCATTCGCAAGCATTATGTGGGTATAGGAGAAAAGTTCCAAGGACCCTCTTTTTCTCGAGGTAGGGCGACGGACACCTTTTCCCACAACTCGAATTTTTCCGTGGTTTTTGGAGAAAATTGTTAGAATTTTATCCGCCTCTCCCCAATTTCGGCGTTTTAAAATAATGCCTTCTGTGGAGTAGGTTCTTTCGCGCATATTGATCTTCCCCATTTTAACCACTATAGTATCTTTATGGAAGGTGAAGGCGGAGGATTTGAGAACTCAAAATCATTTGAAGACCCTCATGGAACAGGGACGATTGATCAGGCGCCTGACGTTGCTGATGTTGGGGAGAATACCTCCAGGCCGGATGATATTGCAGATGCTGGCCCTCCTGAAGGCGGAGATATAGCCGATGTTGGTGGGAGTCCTGATATTGCGGATGTTGGAGAACCACCTTCTCCCCGATAGTTGTTAAAACTTCACTTCACGATCGGTCGTTAGTTTAAACTCTTCTTTGTTTTTCCCAACTTTTAGGTTGACTTGGTGGCCTGTTGTGCCGGATTGTTTTTGGACAAGAATCTTATAATCTTTTCCTTTAACCGGAGTTTTATATTTAAAATGAAGTTCTGTTACCCCTAATGGACGAAGCGTAAAGAAACCTTCAAAAACTGTTTTTCCTGCTTCTTCATAAGTAGTAACGGGAACTTCGGAACCGGTTGAGTCTATAAGTTTTGATCCTTGAGGAACATATACTCGTACCCAATCTCGGAAAGGGCCATTGAGCCAGCCGTCATATTTTTGGGGGTTTTTGTATTTTACAACCAGAGTATTGGTTGTACCGTCTTTTCCTTCGTCAACTGTTAAATCTATTTCATGCTCAACGTAAAGGTTAGATTTTGCGCCAGCAAAGTTGGTGTCGTTTATGGTTAAGTAATCGCCGTCATATTCGCGTAGTCTGCCGGCGAGATTGAAGGATTCCATAGCTGTCTGCACTTTTTCGTCGGTGGCATAGAACATTACGTGTTTTTCATTAAGAGAATTCCAACCCACCTCAAAAAGATCAGCAAGCTTCTCTTTTGGCTGGCCCATCGCGTTGGCGATTAAAGTATTCATCAAAGGCCCAAGGAAACCTTTGCGGTTGTCGGCGTGGGGTGGTTTATAAACGATTTTTCCGGAGATATCATCCCAAACAATGGGACCCGCAACGTCGGCGTAGGATTCAAGCTCGTAAATAACATTGGGGCAATTGCAGCGAGAGTCGGTTTCCGCAGAGTAATTTCCGTAACCAGGAACCCCGAGTTGACCCATTACCTCTAAAAGACCAATTAAAGGATAGGTGTCGACAGAGATTATGCCGTCTATTTTTTGCGCTGACTTCATGCTCGAATAATTCTCATTAAATGTATCCATTGAAACTTTAAAGTCGGGAGAGAGATTCATATCTCGAAGGTTCCAGTAAGGAACCAGTGGTAGATATTTCTTAATAGGTTCGGGGGCGGGGATCTTGCTTTTGAACTGGTTGTCTAAAAAGTAAATATCGTTTGAGACAACGGGTTCGAATTTGCCGTCTTTGACTTTAATTATCGAGTAGGCGGTTATAAAACCTCCTGTGGGCCTCAACTCCTTGTCATTTTGCCAAAGGAAAAGGAAAGTTCGTTCTCCATTTATTCCCAAAAGATAGGGAAGTTGCTCCAAAACTGGTTTTCCGTCGGTCAGGAGTCTGTGTGCACGGTTTGCTTCGTCTATTGTTTTTCGGATTTTTGAGCGAACGGGCTTTCCGGCAAAGTATTCGGGATACCGGTTGGGGTTGATTTTTGATAATTCTTCGGACATCTTGCTGGAATTTTTGCCTATTGTTCCCATCTGAGGAATAATGCCGTCTATTGTTTCTACGATAAAGTTGAGTCTATCTTCTGCGGTTTGAGCCCCGTCTTGAGGCTGATTGGCGCCATTTAGACCCAAAATATCGCTATACGGCTCAACTGTCTTTACAAGAGTATCCGCGGCATCAAGTCCTGCTAAGCCCCCCTGCACTCCGTGGTGCACATCATTCCAGTACCCCCCAAGAAATGGTATGGGCTTGACCCAGATTAGGGTTTTTAAGCTTATGTCTAAGGCTTGGAGATCTTTTTTAGTTTTTTCGATTGAGGATTTTATTTGGGGGAGGTTCTGGTCGCTTGCGGCTTTTTGGAGTTCTTTACCTGAATTTATGACCTTTTGTGCGGAGGCACGGATTGCAACCAAAGGAATTGCTATTGCCAAAACGAGAACTATCAAAAAGATCGCGACTCCTCCTCCCGTCCCAAACATGAGTTTTTTATTCGGATTGGGGAGACGTTTCCACCAAGGAAGGGCTGTTGGGTTGGCCCCAGCTGGTTGCTGTTCGGGCAGGTCGATACGTTTCATGTCTTCAATTTTGGGCATGTTTTTTAGTGTAGCACATTTCTATCAAGGCCTTTTATATTGCTCCTTTACCGGAGATCATTGCCCAGGGGGTTTTTAGGATTATCTGCATGTCCAAAAGTAAGGACATGTTTTTGGCATATATTGCGTCAATTGCAATTCTTTTATCAAAGTTGACGTTGGACCTGCCGGATACTTGCCAGTAACCAGTCATTCCTGGTTTTACCGACAGAGCCTCTTTGATTGACTGTTTTGTTTGAGGGTATCTTGCTTGTTGAACCTTTAATTCCTCCGGATAATATGGGCGCGGTCCTATTATGCTCATTTCTCCTTTTAAGACATTAAAAAGTTGCGGAAGTTCGTCCACAGAGTATTTTCGTATGACACGTCCAACCGGAGTTACACGCGGATCGTTTTTGAGCTTGTAGCCTGATTTTCGGTATTCCTCTAAAAGTTTTTTGTTTTTAGGGTTTCTGATTGCAAAGTACGCGCCAGGTATCATTGACCGGAACTTGTAAAGACGAAAGAGTTTCCCGTTTCTTCCAGCTCTTTTGGGAGAGCTTGCTTCTACGAGAACCGGCCCAGGAGAGGTAATCTTGATGGCCAGGGCCACTAACAACATTATTGGCGAAAAGCCTATCAGCAAAAGGACAGCGAAAAAAATATCCAGCGACCTTTTGAAATCTTGGTACTTCATTTTGTAGAGTCAGAGACCAGTTTAGCAAAACTTTTCAAAAATTTCTTTTCTGAGAATTTTTGAGCATTTGCCCTACAGCTTTTGGGCGAGAAGTTTTCTCTCTCAAAATTTTCGACTGCCTCCATTAAAGCAGATTCTTTTTGCTCATAAAAAAAGACTCCGGTTTTTTTGTTCACTGTTTCTGTTGCTCCGCCTTTACTAAATGCAATTACAGGACATCCGGCGGCTTGTGCTTCTACTGCTACAATTCCAAAATCTTCTTCTTGGGGAAAGATTAGGGCTTTTGCGTTTTGGTAGTACTCTATCAATTTTTCATCAGAAACTTGACCGACAAAAGTGATGTTACTATTTGCTATTTGACGAAGTTCGTCTTCTTGGCTTCCTGTTCCCACAATGATTAGCGGTCTCTTTAACCGGTTGAAGACATTCACTACCAAGTCAGTCTTTTTATATGAGACAAGGCGAGAGACTAGGAGGTAGAACGTTGAACGTTGAACGTTGAACGTTGAAAACGAGAATCGGTCCACGTCTACAGGAGGGTAGATGAGTTTTGAGTCACGATGGTAATACTTTTTAATACGGGTACAAACTGTTTTGGAGATTCCGACCATCACGTCCGGGCGATTGGCAGCAGTCTGGTCCCAGTCTTGGAGGTAAGAAACTATTGGTAGGGATAATTCTTTCAAGAGTGGGTTTGTGAAGTATTCATTGTAACCACTCCACAAATATCTGGTTGGGGTTAGACAGTAACAAATATGAATCGTTCCGGGTGGAGTTATTATTCCTTTTGCTGCTTCTGAGGTAACAGAGATTACTAGATCAAATCCTGAGAAATTAAAACTCTCAAAGGCAATGGGCATTAAAAATGGCAACACTTCGTGATGGGATTTTGCGAAGGGAATTTTTTGTAAAAAAGAGGGTATGACTTTTGGGAAAATTTTTGCCCAAGAAGAAGTTTCCTGGTTATAAACAGAGGTGTACAGGGGCGCCTTAGGAAAGAGTTTGTTCAATGAGAGTAGAACTCGTTCTGCCCCACCCCATTTATTAACACGGTCGTAAACAAGTGCAACATTCATCTAAGGGCTTTTTCGTAAACATTAAGTGTTTCTTTTGCCATTTTTCTCCAGGAGTATTTTGCAACTTGTTGTCTCCCTTTCTTGATGAGTGTGTTTCTTAACTTTTGATTGGTGAGTACTTTTTGGATTTTCTCGGCAATATCTTTTGTGTCTTTTGGGTCAAAATACAGTGCAGCATCTTTATATACCTCTTTTAAAACTGGGATTTTAGAACAGATAACAGGACAGTTGTTTGCCATCGCCTCCAAACCTGGTAGACCAAAACCTTCGGAGAGGGTGGGGAAAATGAAACCCTTGGCGTTTGCGTAGAAAGTTTTTAACTTTTGGTCTGAGACGAAGCCTACGGTAGTTACCCATTCCTCAAGTTTTTCTTTTTTAATGAACTTTTCGAGTCTTTCAAGAAAGACGTTGCGGGCGCAAACTATTACCAAATGTGTGTTGGTGATTTTTATTGCTTTTACTGCTTGCTCGATATTTTTGTGAGGATAAAGATTGCCTACATATAGGATGTATGGTTTTTTGATTTTGTGTTTTGGTTGTGGTTGGCTTTTAACTAGAAATGTAACACCTTCATAAGTAACAACTAGTTTGTTTTTTGCCTTAGAAAAGTATTTTGTTACATCTTTTGCGGTAGCATGGCTTGGAACAATAATTGCCTTTGCGCGACTAACAGCATTTCTAACAACAAGCTTGTAGGCCGCGTACTTCATTAGGTAAAAGGGGGGCGGAAGATTTGTTGCCTTGAGACCCTTTGATGAATGCCAGAGGATGTCGTGGATTGTGATAATAAATCTTCTGGGATAAAGAATTGGTGCATTAAAATGTGGAACATGGAGGAGGTCTAAGTTTTCCCGGGCGAGGATTTGTACGAGTTGCAGTTGCTCCGAAAAAGAATAGTGGGGAATATCTGCTTCCACTATTTTCCAAGAGTGTGTACGAGGGATTTCTTGCTTGTCCTTTTTCCGACAAAACACCACGTACTCGTTTTTTTTGTCTAAAAGTTGAAGATTTCTGACTAACTCTTCTGTATAACGACCAATGCCTGTATTTTTTGACCCCCACAATCGTGCATCTATTCCTATCCTTGCCACTCTAGTTTATCCTCCTTCTTCGCATCTCTTCTAGACACTTTACTCCAAGTAAGACCGCTTTCGTGAGCCAAGCGGGATATTTGTCTTTATAATGTTTTCTGTAAAAGATTCGCATTGCCTCAGTTGACGCAGAAGCGGAGCGGATGCGAGTTTGCCGGCTTGCTGTACTTTTTTTTGTAATGTGCTTTCTTATTCCTGCACTTACACCGCCGTAGTGTAAAACGCGAACTTCAGGGAGAAACATAATTTTCCAACCGGCATTTTTGGCGCGATAGCAGAAGTCCAAATCTTCTCCATACATGAAATACTCTTCATCCCACCATCCCAAAGACTCACCCACCTCTCTCCTTACAAAGAAAAATGCTCCGGTTGTTGCGTCTATTTCGTGGGGCTCGGGGTTTTCTAAGATCCATCCCATCGTGTAGCCTGCAAAGATTTTACTGTGGGGGAACATTGCTCTTAGTCCGGTAAACTGAGAGATCGCATTCCAGGGAGTAGGGAAACCACGGTGCGCAGCATTGTCTAGCTCTTTAGACTCTAAATACAAGTAGCCCCCGACGACACCAACTTGAGGGTTTTCTTCCATAAAGTTGAAAGCTCGTTTTAGTGCCTTCTCCTCAAGCATTGTATCGGGGTTCAAGAAAAGTACGTATCGACCTGAGGATTTTTTAACACCCAGGTTGTTGCCTTTACTAAAACCTAAGTTAGTTTTACTTAGTACTGGTTTTATTTTGTATCTCCTTGAGAGGTCTAGTATTTCTTCTTGAGAACCATCACTTGAAGCATTATCAACGACTATTATTTCGTAATTTATCCTTTTTGTGTCTGATCTTTTAATCGAGTGAACGCACTTATTTAAATAGTCCTTCGAATTGTAGTTTACGATGATAATACTTAAGTCAGTTTTTGCCATATGCTGCTTCCGTATAGACCAGATCAAGCTTTTTCGCAATTGATTGGTAGCTATATCGTTCCTCCGCAAGACGCCTTGCGTTTATAGCGATTTTTTTGTACAGACCCTTGTCGGTTAGAAGTTGGACTGCTAAATCGACTAGCTCGTCTGGGTCTCTTGCAAACAAGGCAGATTCGTTGTTGACTGCGTCAATGCCTTGAATACCAATTGTGGTTGTAACAACTGGTAACATTGCCGCCATTGCACCAATTATTTTTACTCGCCCACCCGCGGGACCATAGAGAGGAGCGAGTAAGATTCCGGAGGTATGGTACGCGTTGACTACCCCGGCAATGTCGTCAATCGAGAGACCAGTTACTTCAATGCTTGGGTTCTTGAGGTGGCTTACTTTTTCTATGTTTTGCCCTGCAATAACTAGTGTTGCGCCAGGGACTGCTTTTTTAATTTTAGGAAAGATTTTTTCCACAAGGATTTCCGCCGCTTCCACATTTTGCATCCAGTTGTAGTTACCCATGAATAGTATTTGTTTTGAGTAGTGGATGGGTACTTTTTTCATTAAATCCTCACCTACAGGGTTGGGTACTATTTCCACCTTATTTTTAGGGACATACAGTTTCATTACTTCCGCGTCTTTTTCGGATACCGCAATTACCTTTGTGGCTTTCTTCCAATAGTAAGTCTCCCAGAACTTAATTTTTAAGACGTCTATCCAGAGGAGAGGTTTTAGTGGCCACCACTTAAAGTTTTTTACGAAATGTTCATATACCTGATATTCAATGGTTTGATCTACCAGTACAAAAGGGGTATTGTTTTGCGGAATGTGGGGACTGACATAGAAGGTTTCGGCGTGGATGATGTCAAACTTTTCTTTACTAAGTAGCTTTGCAAGGTCTTTTTTTTCTTCGTCGGAGAAGTTGAGGATAGCCAAAAATGGCAACGAGCTTACACCGGTTAGAAGTACGTTTCTTAGGGTCCATGGGTTTTTTGATCTTTTAAAGACCTTTACCTGAGAGCAGAATTTTTTTAGTTCTTTCACATATTTTCTATCTTCTTCGTGTTTTATTAGTGAATATAGTGTTATCTTATGCTTTTTTGAAAGTTCCTTTATTAAATTGTATGACCTTATTTGTCCACCAGAAGACGGGGGGTAGGGAAGATAGGGGGTGAGCATCAATACTTTCATATTGCAATTGTTTTGCTTCGCGACACAATTATAAGAACTCTCATCAGGAAGCTACGCAACAGTAAAATAACTTTCATTTTTTCTTTTGGAGGTCGACGATAACGTATTTGTCGGTTTTTTCCAGTATTGTGTATTCGTTCATTACTTGGTTTGTTTGCTCGTCAAAATTTACAGAAACATAGTATTGGGCCCCCAAGCGATTAATCATTTCGGGAAGTGGATATATTATGTATGGAAACCCTCGTCGCTTTGTTTGATAAAGAAAGGCAGTGTCACCCGTATATGGAGCAATAATAATTGCACTTTTCGGTAGAAGCTTATTGGCAGCAGCTCCCGCAATAATAATCTCGGGGTGGTTAACTTTGTAGAATTCTTTGACTTGGTAAAAGGAGAAAAATAGTCCCGCCAGTACACACCCCGCAGTTGCAAGACGTGTTAGGTGCTTGTTGAAAGATTTTAAGTTCCATAAAGTCAAGCACCCTCCCGCAAGAACCAAAGATACGGCGGGAATGGTAAGGGTTTGATAATAGTCATGGCGAACACTTGCTGTGGCGACAGTTGAAACATATGCGATTTGGCTTGCGAAGAGAATATGCAGCAGCCATGGATATTTTCCTTTTTGCCCCGCAATCAGCCCCACTGCAAACGGTACTGTTCCCCAAACTCCCAGGATTAAACGACCCAGACGCTCTTCCAGAATCCACCACCAGAATGAAGGTTTGAAACGTATTTTATCCCCATTGAAAGCCCATTTCCAATGCGGAATACCGCGAATGTATTCATCCATCCACATCCAACCGCGCCAATATAAAAATGGTGAAACGGCGAGACAGAAAAACAACCATAGATCTACATTCAAAATTGACCCTTTGACTTTATATTTATTGTAGGCAAGGTAAAGAAAGGCAAGTCCATAAAAAATCGTATATGGTTTGACTAGGAGCGATAAGCCAAAGAAAACTCCGGAAAGATAAATGCTCCATCTTTTTTCGGTTTCAATGTAGTAAAGAAAAAACCATAGTGATGCGACTATTCCCAAAACCGCCATTGGTTCGGGCAATATAACTCTTGAGAAAAAAACATTAAAAGGAAGGGCCACAAAAAAGAAACTGGCAAGCAATCCTCCTACGGTTCCCAGGACTTTTCTGCCAATTAGAAATAGAAAAACTGCGGAGATTAGAGAGATAAAAACAGATGTGAGTCGGCCCCATTTATCGATACCAAAGTTTGGATAGGTCTTGTAGAGCGCGGCATGTAATGCGTTATAGACAGGAAATTCTACGAAGCGCCATCCTTCGGGATTGTCTATCCCCGAGGCGATATTGGATATATCGTGGTATCGCGGCTTTAAAAGATCTATTCCATTTTTGATGTATATTTCTCCGACTGAGGCGGTGTCGGCTTGACGCCATGAGTGCCAATCGGCGATAGGATTATCAATTTTATACAATCGAAGTATGAGTCCGAGTATGAGAATTAGAAATAGTAGTAAGTATTGTTTCTTCTTCACTGTTTTTCTCCTCTTTCTATGGTGCCAATGGCAATTCCTCCGAGAGTCCAAAAGATTATAGCAACTTTCGAGGCTTCAAAGACGTCTATAAAGGTTGCGTTTAGAAGTATTCCAAACAAAGCCCCCGTAAATCCTATCAGGTAAGTGTTGTTCCATTTGCCAGTTGGTGTTTTAAGGGGCTTTATCAATTTTTCAAACAAGCGAAGGATAACTAGAAAAAACGCCAGGGCTCCAACCACCCCGGTTTCACCAAGAAGGCGGAGGTAGTCGTTGTCTGTTGCGAGAGTTATTGATGAATAGCCGGTTCCAAGAAGGGGGTTTTTGGTAAATGCTCTCAAAGCGCGTGGCCACTCAACGTTTAATCTTATGGCTGTAGATCTGTCTTCGAAGATTGCTGGGAGCGCTGGTTTTTGTTCTTCGAGTTGTTTACTCCTTACTCTTTTGGACGAGGAATCTTCTTCCTGGGCAAAAACCATTTTTACCGGAAAAAGGTTGATTTTCTGGTTTTTGGGGATTCTTTGCCAATAGGTTTGTAGACTATTCCTATACCTAACACCTAGATTGCTAAAGAGTAGAGCAGAAACGATACCGACAAGAAGAACGGGTGCTATGTAGAGTCTTTTTTTAAGGAGCCAGAGGACAACGGTTACGCCAAAAAGAAGGGAAATAAAAGAAACCCGAGATTCAGCTCGAAGTATGAGCCAGAAACCTGGAAGTATCGCCAAAGCAGAGAAAAAGATTTTGTTTTTCAATTTTTTATAATGAAAAAACAGCGCAACGGCAATCGGAAGCAGCATTACTAGAAACGCTGATAAGTCATAGTGCCCTGCGAATGTTGAGTAGAGTCTTGCGCCGGGCGTCCAGCGAAGTGCAACCCCTTTTGAGTATTCTTCGTTTTGAGTAGATATGACAGGAAAGTTAAAATGCACCTGCCCAAACCCAAAAATGAACACCCAAAAAACTGAGATGAAAAGGGTTGTAATAAAGAACCTGGTTTTGTTTGGGCCGTTGACTAGGACGCTACGCGCAATAAAGAAAGGCAGTAGATACTCTATTCTCCGTGCCCAGTGCAGGAGCACGATGTGTGGCATTGTGGTTTTTGTTAGAAAGAGGCTACTAAGTGAAGATAAAAGCCCTGCCAACAAGAAAATCATTATTGCTAGATTAATTTTGTTTTTGAAAAATTTAAGACCTTCTTTTTTGAAGATATATAAAAACCAGAGAATACTTAAAAAGAGGATTATAAAGTCTTCTGCGCGTACAGCAACATAGATTCCCGGGATATTGAAAATGGGAAATTTTGGGTACAGCGGGACGATAAGCAACAGTGCTGCTACCCCATATCTTAGGATGGTAATTGTATTAAGAGACTTGAAAAGCTTTAGCATATATTCTTATTGCTGGTTTTTGACCTAGAAAAAATCCAAACACAATTATTCTGAGTAAAGCTCCAAATTTGAGCAGAATTCGTGCAACGCTTTGGTACATTGGAAAATGTATCTTGTAGAACAGGCTTAGGCCTTTAAACTCACCCAAAATACTGCTCTCCTTCCCCATTGATGTGTCGATAAACTTAACAGTTTCTCCTCCGCTTGAGGCACTACCGATATGGGTAATACTCGTTATAGGGGCATACTGAATCTGGACACCCGCCTTTTTAATGCGATAGCAATACTCAACATCTTCGGCATACATAAATATATCTTTTCTAAAGCCCCCCATGTTTTCAAAAACGGTACGTCTTAGCATCATAAAAGCTCCGCTAATCCAATCCTGAGGATGTGTTTTTTCGTAAGAACTATTATCACCCATTATCCCTTTTGTGTTCATGTGGTATGAGCCAAAGAGCTGACCTACCAGAGGAAGATCGTCAAGGAATGTGGTCCACAGAAGAAGTCGAGGTAAGGTTGGAAAGAATCCACCGTTTGCCTGAGTAGTCCCGTTGGGGTTAGTAAGTTTGCATGTAGACATGCCAACGTTATTATTGTTATCCATCCATTGGACCATTTTGGAAATTGAATCCTCGTGGAGTTTTGTGTCCGAATTTAGAAGTAGTATGTATTTGCCTTTGGCTCTTTTCATTCCTAGATTGTTACCTCCACCAAATCCAAGGTTTTTTCTATTTTTTAGAAGATGTGTTTCTTTCTGTTTTTTGGTAAATTTCTGAATCTCTTCTACTGAACCATCTGTTGATGCGTTGTCGACTATTATGATTTCTAAGTTAACTCCTCGTGTGTATTTTAAGACAGATTCAACACAACTTTTTGTTAGGTTTTTTGTATTGAAACTTACTATCACTATGGAAATATCGGGATTTGCGCTTTTCATTTGGTGATGACTTTTTTTATTATCAGAAGAAGACTTTTGAGGTTTGCTTCAAGTAGATATAGAAAAAGTAAAAACGTGGGGACAAGAATTATCAGTCTAATCAAAGGAGAGGTCGGGATATATCGCACTGTAATTTTCCTTTCAAATGAATATCCTCTGTAAGTTATCGCATCTTTGGGGGTTTGTGCCTCAAATATATTAACAAACAGCGATTCTCGACCAGGATGAACAATCTCTGGTAGATGAACACTTCGGGTTTGGTCCCGAATCAAAACTTGGGCGTCTTCCGGGGGGTATGTCAATCGGAGGGTTAAGGTAAGCCATGGTATCACTGTTTTTCCCAGCTCCCTTTCGTAGTGCTTAAGTATTTCTTCTCTTGAAAAGCTAGTAAAATAAGCGCGTCTAAACGGTGTTTCTACGTCGGCTTTTTCAAGAGATTGGATGCTATCTTGGGGTGGTTTTGGGAAAGGTGGAGACTGAGGAAAAAAGTATAGAGCAGCTACACCGACGACGCATGCAAGAAAAAGTTTGAACACAAGTCTGAAAAACATATTATTGAAAAAGCCGGGCACGACCAAGTTTGTAGCGAGGATCTTTTATCTTTCTTTGTCCTATTTCCTTTGCAGGTACGCCCCCGACTATAACAAATTCAGGGACGTCTTTTGTTACTACTGCGCCAGCGGCAACCACTGCTCCGCGACCAATTTTAACTCCGGGTAGAATTGTTACACGAGGGCCAATAAAAGCATAGTCACCAATCTCGACAGCTTCTTCGTGAGCTGCAAAGTTTTCGCTATTTATGTCGTGCTCTGAGTTGTAGATCCAGACGCTGTCTGCGATGTCTACATGGTTACCAATGATAAGAGGGGCGCGTCCGTCTAAAAAAGCGGACTTTCCGATTATGGTGTCTCTACCAATTTCTATGTTGTTGGGTTTAAAGAAGCTGGTCCACATATGAATACTTGAGCCCTGCCCGATTCTTACACCAGCTATCCTATAGAAGAACCGTCTTGCGTGGTGGCTTGGAATCTCTCCAACACACCTAAGAAGCATCAGGCCAAAGTCATAGGCATAATTTGCCAGTCTATTTTTTACCTTATTCAGAGCTTGGTTTAATGTTAGGGTTTTATTGTATTTATCTTTTAACATTTTTCTTGATCTTTTGTGCCTACTGCTTCTTCAAGGGTTTTTAGAGTTTCTCTTGCGGTTTTCTCCCAACTGAATTTTCTGGCTTGGTTAAGAACCTTTTTCTTCAGTTTATTATACCGAGATGGGGGTGCTTCTACTACCGAAAGAATACCTTCGGCGATACTCATGGGTTTTTGGGGATCAACGTAAATTGCGGCTGTACCCCCTACCTCTTCTAGGCTGCCTGCTTTAGAGATGACGACAGGGCAGCCTGTGCCCATTCCCTCTAAAACGTGCATTCCAAAACCTTCCCAAAAGCTCGGGCTGACTAAAGCTCTTGCTCCGGCATAAAGTGCAGCTTTTTCTTCTTCGGGAATGTAATCTGTAAAGATAACGCTTTCTTTTAAAGCTAATTCCGACACTTTTTTAAAAATCGGTTCATATAGCCAACCTTTTTTGCCGGCAATAACTAAGGTTATATCTGGAACTTTTCCCTTCACTAGACTTATGGCTTCCACTAATCCCTCCACGTTTTTGTTTGGTTTCAGGGCGCCCAAATAAAGTAAGTAGTTGTCCTTGATTCCGTATTTCTTCTTGATTTTTTCTATCTTTGTTTTTGGGTAGGGGTAAAAAAACTGATTTTTGTCATACCCAAGTGGTGTAACTGAAATCTTTTTCTTTATACGGGGATAGTTTTTGATAATTTCGTTTTTGGTGCTTTCGGAAATGGCAATAACACGAGCGGCATTTGTCAGGGATGTTTGTGTCCAGATTTTTAATTGGAGAAGATCTTTTTTTGTTAAGAACTGTGGGTACTTTAAATAATTTAGATCCATGATAGACATTACAATCGGTTTGGGTAAAAATGGGGGGGTGTAGTGGCTTGGCGTAAATAGAACATTTATTTTGTCTTTGTTTCGCCATAAGTAAGGGGTTAGTTTTCGTAAAACCCACAAACCCTCTCCATGTAGAACAACGTATTTCCAGCCCTTCCTTTCATGCGGGAGATGGGGAAGAGGGGGCTGGGAAAGATAAATCACCCATTCGTGTTCCCTTCGTGGGGCAAGTTTTTCGAGAGCTTTCAGTAGCTCAGCAGCGTATTGGTTCACACCTAAACGGTGGGTGATGTTTGCTTCGTTTCCGTCTATTCCAATAATCATTACAGTTCTCCTCGATATACTCTTAAGGTCAGTTTTGCTGTGTCTTGCCAGGAAAATTGTTTTGCGCGCTCTTTGCCTTTCTCAGTCCATTTTTTTGGGTTTTTAAAAACTTCTCTTATCCCCTTCTCAATATCTTCGGGCTCGGTGGGATTGACCAATACTGCTGCATTACCAGCAACTTCGGGCATACTGGATATGTTTGAGGTTACTACGGGGCATTTCATCTGCATTGCTTCTAGTATCGGTTGGCCGAAACCTTCATAGAGGGTTGTGTATACCAAAGCTTCGGCACCACCATAAAGGGCTGGGAGTTCTGATTCGCTCACGGATCCTGTATAGATTACTCCTTCTTGTTGAGGATTTTTGACCCAAGAACTCCCAACGACTACTAACTTTAGATCCGGATATTCTCTTTTGATACTCGCATATGCCCTTCCTATGTTTGATAAGTTTTTCCTGGGATTTGCACCAATTGCCAGAAGATATGGTCCAGCAATTTTATGTTTCTTTCGAATATCTTCCACTTCGTTGTTGTGTACTTTTTGCATACCTGGTTTTCCAGCTTCTGGTATTACTACTATTTTCTCCGGGTTAAACCCAAGGTGCTCTACTAGGTCTTTTTTTGTAGCACTCGACACCGCAATTACCCGATCTACCTCTTTTTTTACCCACTCGAGCCGAGCTCTGTGGGCATCAACTATGTCGGGGTTTGAGGTTTCGGGAAATAGAATTGGGGCAAGGTCGTGGACGGTTGTTATTTTGTAGGCTTTACTGGGGGGCTGAGTCCAATCTGACGAATGGAACACGTCTAGGTGTCCTGTTAGGTTCTCTATTGGGAATACATGCAGCTTGTTCCATAAGATGTGGGCTAGTGTTGGCGGGATGGGGTACGTTTTCAGTTTTGCGTTCTGTGTCAGCGTTATTGTTTTCTGGAGCTCACCAATCCTTCGCAAAGCGCCACCAAACAGTATATATTCGTTTTCCTGGTCAATTGCGAGCATGGCTTCGACCAGGTATTTGGTATATTGGGACACTCCAGTGCCATATACTACTTGGGATATGTCAATTCCTGTTCTCATGGCTTTTCATACTCCCAAACGGTTACACCGTTAAAATCTTTTTCTCTTGTTTTTTTGTAACTTTCCTCAACTTTCTTTCGGAGGTTGTCTTGGGGATCAAAAATTGGTTGGACGTAGCGCATAAGATATATTTTCTCAAAGTTTTCTGCCTCAAGTCCATTGGGACCGTATGAAGGTACAACATTGCGGGAGTAGTAATAATAGGGATCGCGTTGGTTGTTGGTTACAAAAATAGAAGCTGCGTTTTTGCCGTTTGCGCTTTCTTCGATCCATGAAACGGCATCTTTCCAGTTTTCGCGGTGCAAGCGCGGGCTGGAAAAGTAGATTGAAGTACACACTGCAGAAAAAACAAGAAGCATGCAAAACACTAGCTTTTTGTATTTCTCTTCTACAAAAGTTAGTCCGTATGCAGTTAGCAAACAAAAGGCAGGCAGGAGGAACAATAAGCGAAAATATGAAAACACCGAAACCTTAAGGCCTATTGTTGCTGCCAGAATTAACGGCACAGTAAGCCAGGTCCAGAGAAGTTTAGATTGGTCCCAGTTCACTAAGGCACGACGTAGAGGTATCTCATGGAGAAACAACCCTACTAGCACAAAACCAGCGTAAAGAGGTTTGTTGTAAAAGGAAATTCTACCAATTATAAATTTCACCAAAACAAGGGCCAGCTCTTTAAGGTTAGTTTTTCCTAACACTTTCCACCAATCGGGAGCATTAGTTTTTACCAATAAACCGTTTTGTAGTTGTTGGTAAAAGGTGGGCAGCCAGGAGACTAGAGATAAAATAATAACACTTGAACAAAGTAGAAATTGTTTTGCTTTTTTTTGAATTATCGCATGCCACAAGAGCGGAACAAAAATAAGCGCAGGTAGATAGTCTGTGTAAACAAGAAGAGTTCCTGTGATTATAAATAATGCCCATCTACTTGTCGTAAAACACCACACAAGAAGAGCTGCAAGAAAAGTTTCCATAGAGTACATACGTGCTTCTTGGGAGTAGTAAATATGGAGGGGAGAAAAAGCCAATAGAAGGGCTGCCGCAAGACCTACAAATTTTCCATGCAATACACTGCCTATTTGATAAACGACAAGTACTGTTAGGGCACCGAATAAAACAGACAAGGAGCGTGCAGCAATTTCGCTAGTGCCAAGAATTTGTATCCAAATTTTTAACACCAAGTAATAAAGTGGTGGGTGGAAATCGCCGGGAGAGAACTTGGTTGTAATTTCCACAAAAGAAAAGTTTTTTGCAGTAAGTATGCTTGTTGCTTCGTCTAGCCAAAGAGATTGATTTGAAGAAATTAGCCGAAGTATGAGTCCAACAACCAAAATGGCTCCAAGGGCTATTTTTTTATTTAGCACTTTTACCTCCGAGGAGTGAAGACGTTATACCTGTGAAGATTCCAAAATCGTACACTACTTTGAAGATAATGAAGGGGGGTTCGCCTGCCTTCGCCCACTTCCATATCCCTACAAATAGAGATACGGGGAGAGATGCGCGGACTAGTGCAAATAGTTTCCCCCAGAGGCCGTATTTATAACTTCTTTTTCCTATCCACCGAGCTTGTTTGAAAACCTCGCCTAACGTCTCGGGGTTCTTATGGTAGAAAACAGCTCCAGGAGCGTTATCCGCAAGATAGCCTAGTTTTTCGGATAATGTCCAATCATCGGTGTATTCTCCCGTTGGAGAAAACCCTCCGACGCGATCAAATTCGCTTTTTAAGATTGCTCTAAATACTTTTTGTTTGTCGGGATAATTTGCCGGATGGCGCATACCTTTTGCCCATCCTTCATTAATTCCCCAACATTGAGACCAGATATTTTCAGGGTTTGCTACGTGTTCTAAGACGCTAAATGTTCCCCTGCTCTCCCCTTTCTCGATGGGGCTCACAAGTTTTTCAATAAAGTTGGGGGCAAAAGTCATGTCGGAATCGACAAAGACTAGAATGCTGCTGGCTGCATGTTTTGCACCAAGATTCCGTGCAGGACCGGGGCCTAGATGCTTTTGCTCAAGCAAAAGCAATTTTCTAATTTCTAATTTGTAATTTTCAATTATATCTCGCGTTTTGTCTGTTGATCCGTCGTCCACAACAATGATCTTTAAGTCTTTTTTTGTTTGTTCTTTTAGTGATTTTAGACACTCTAGGATTACATGCTCCTCGTTGTAGGTGGGGATGATTATGGAGATTTTCATAGATTGGTAATTACGACAGACAACATAGACTTATACTAGATCGCGGAACAGTTGATCGTACTGGTTGGCGATTTTGTCCCAGGAGAATTTTTCCGCTTGTCGCCGTGGTTTATCTCCCCACTTGGTTTTTAATGCTTTTTCCAAAGCTTTTGCGTAAACCTCCGTGTTCTCTGGGTCCACAAACAGACCAGCATCTCCTACAATCTCTCGCCGAATAGGATCGTCGGTTGCCACAACTGGGAGTCCTGACGCCATTGCTTCAACCATAGCGATGCCAAACGATTCCCAGGGCACAGTTGGGAAAGTGAAAACACTACCTTTGTGATAAACATCAGGCATTTCTGCGTATGGGAGAGCTATAACATCGAACCTTCCGGGTAAAAGTTCATCTCCCAGTTCTCGCAGTTCTTTCTCTTGGTCCCCTCTCCCCACCAGGAGAAGGGAGACTTTATTGAGTTTACTTACTGCTTTGATGGCAAGATTGAGCCGTTTCCAGGAGACGAAGGCAGCCACGCACAAAATTGTTGGCTCTGATGACTTAGAACTTCTGAGGCTTTTTCGTGTTCTGAATTTTTCTAGAGCGACCCCGTTTGGTATTTTATCGACCCTAACGAAAGGGTTTGCTGTCTGTGCCCATTTTGCCTGGTACTCGGTCATCGCGACGAAAGCATCAGGGAAAGTAAAAAGGTTTAGCCTGTCGTCCCATCCTGGACCAGATTGCCCCGAAACGATCATTTTTTTTCTATGTCTCCAGGCCCATATTCGACAGAGTAATGACTGCCATTTCCCATTGGTGGGAAACACTACATCAAAACCATTGTTAAGCTCTCGTAGGGCTTCTTGGGTAAATGTTTTTACACAGCCAGTGTAATAGGAGGCTCCTTTTTGAGTACTTCCACTAATAGACCAATCTATTGGAATTTTTATGACTTGTGTTTTATAAACAGTCTCTCCTAGTGCTGGTCCTGTCTGGAAAACGGTTACTTCGTTTCCTAAACTTACCAGTCTATTGGCAAGTTCGTGTACAAATGTTTCCACTCCCCTGTAAACATGGCCGCTGTAAAAGCTGAAAAACGCAATTTTCATATCTTTATCTTTCTCCAAACCCATATTCCGGGTTGTAATTCTTTTTCTTTCATATAGTTTTTGCTAATCCAGTTTACTATTTTTGTAGGCTGATAGGTTCCAAGGTCATGCCAGTTGCCCTGACTTGGTGTACGCCACACAACTGTGTCGGGAGGATTTTCTTCCCATTTTGTAATAATCTCTTCCTGAACTCCCGGCATTTCCAGATACCAGCCAAAGTTATCACTCCAGGGTTTTGGGGGGGTGGTACTTGATAAGGCGTATAGTCCCGACTGAAGCCCTTGTAAGAAGATTTTATTGCTCCTCAAATCTTTTAATTCGGCGCTAAGTTTTAGGTCCTCTTTACCGTAGAACCGAGTTTCTGCGTTCCACTCGAGACGCACCCATGGCCAGATGGTCCAATATATAAGTCCCAAAAAGGCTACACCAACCACAAGTTGAATTCTTTTACTAAGGCTCACCAGGAAGCAGGCAGAAGTTATACTGAGAAAGGCTAGTGTTGTTTGGAAGTGAAAGAATGAAAATCGTGGGTAAACAGAGAGAACACTAAGAGACAAGAAGACAAGCATTATTTGCCAGTTCCGTTCTCTAAGAAGTGGCCGGTTTTTAGTAAAAAACAGAAAGGTAGGTATAAAAAGAAGCAGTATCAGGAACCACTCCCTGCTTTCAGGATTGATCAATACGTAGTTGGGGAATTTGCTCCAGTAAAAGGATGGGTAGAAAATTACCCATTTCCAAAAACCCTCCAGGGCTCCTTCTTGAATTAGCCGAACCAAAAGTGCGCCACCAAAAATCAATGGGCCAAAAAGGAACGAAATAACGCTCTTTTTAAGGCCTGGCCTTAAAAAGGCTGATCTGTCGTGCCATATCACATAGACGAGCATGGCAAGATAGAATAGGCCGCCTGTTTGTTTGGTAAAGCCGGCTAGGGCTAAGAAGATACCGCTCAGTAGGAGATTCTTTCGAAGAAGAAAAAGGGCACCCAAAAGAAGTAGTGGGACAAGTGCAACGTCAAACCACATCATGTTGCCTTCCAAAAAAGGCTGAGTTAGGACGTATAGGGCTACTGCGATAAGCGCTGTTGCGTTTTTCTTTGAGATCTCTTTTGTTACCAGCCACACGAGAAGGTCAGAAGACAGGATAATACACCAGGAGAAAAAACGAAGAGTGTTCAGGTTTGCCCCAAAAAACTTATATAGGTAGGAGAGGGTTAGCGTGAGGACAGGGGGATACGGGTGAATCATGTCTTTATATAGAAGGAAACCGCTGTTCTTAAGATAAGGGTAAGACAACATTTCAGGCCAAGCTGTAAATTGCAGATTTGCAAGAAGAAATAAATGGAAGGTTATAAGTAGCAGTAGGATCAGAAAGGTTAGTTTCATTTTTTGATTGCTATTACCGAAAGACCCGTTCCTAATTTCAATTTGGTCACAATAAGGGTGGGTAGGGCTGTTATGATGTTTGTAAGAAATCGTTTTTTTATACCAAAAAAACTTTGCCAAAGTTCTA
>MHCB01000021.1 GCA_001816455.1 Candidatus Blackburnbacteria bacterium RIFCSPHIGHO2_12_FULL_44_25 | reverse complement strand
AAAAACTATAACTCAAGTGTTTAAGGGAGGAGCAAACGAGGGCAACTGTCGGTCGGGTTCTATCGCAAAATTTGATACGGAGTTTACTGACTTTGAAAAAATTAATGCCATAAATCCTATTGGAGGGATTGGAGGTGGCTCTCCTGGCAGAAGCTATATTGGAGTTGTAAAGGAGGTGGAAGTACCAGTTTACAGCCCAACAGATATGATTTTGGAGAATATCATCTTTGCCAAGAGACCGTTTGATCCGTTAACTTCTATAACTAAAACTGACTCAAAAGGTGAGTACGGGCTGTATTTTAGACTGAATTGTGACATGACTTTGCTGTTTGACCATATAGATAGAGTATCAGATAGAATTATGACAGTAGCTCCCAAAGAACCTTCAGAATCCTCAAGAACAGATAACAACCCACCTGTTAATATTGAAATTAAAAAAGGAGAGCTTTTGGGTTACACAAATGGCACACCACAAGCCCGTACTTTTGATTTTCTGGTTATAGATAGATCAAAGCCAGCTACTCATATAAATCCAAAGAGGTGGGAATGGGAACAGGCAGTTTATGCTCAGTGCCCTTATGATTATTTTACAGATGAGCTTAAAGAGAAATACTACGCAAAAATTGGTGAGGTGATAGAAAAATCAACAGGGCGTGAATTTACTCCTTCTGGAACTTGTGGGCAGCTTTCCTATGATGTACCGGGGACTGCTTCTGGGGGCTGGTTTAAAGGCGAGAGTACAGATACAAAGGGAGATTATTTGGCAATTGCCAGGCAAGCAATATCGCCAAAAAGGGTGAATGTTGCTGTTAAGAAAGACGGCTTGTTTGATTCCGATTCAGTAATTAGGGTTGACTCGGCAGAAGTATTTCCGGATGAAATTAAAGTAGGTGATGAGGAATGTTATCAAGATTCAAATCAAAACAAATGGGCCTACATAAAATTAGTATCGGAGAAGGAGCTTTCTATGGTTCGCGGAAGCGGCTCTTGTCCATCAACTTTTCCTGAGTCAGCAGCTGAGATGTGGGAAAGATAAAGTTTGACTTGCAGGTGGTTAGATTGGCAGGACTTGGTTTTTACTCCGCAAGTTCTGCCTCGCCCAGTTTTTCGGCTAAGACTTCTAGGTTTTTGGGGGCATAGGAAGTCAAGTCTATGCCGACCCTTTTTGCTGCTATAAGGCCTTGTACTACCCTTCGGGCGCGGAGCGCCTCATGGGGTGGGAGGTTGTGGATTGTTAATTGTATTGGGAAGCGTTGGTTTGCGGAGTTTGTTATGGTTAGGCTGGCTGTCAGGATGTTCGTAGTAACTACAACGTCAGTTACGTCTTCAATTAAAGCGCTGTGCACCTCTTCGGATCTGAAAAAGTAATGATGTATGCAGTTGATTTTGTTCTCGTCGATTGTTAGTTCGTCAGGAAAAAGGTCAAAAGGGAATATAGACCGTGTTTTGTAGATTATTCTGTGGGAGGAGGAGGCGAGATCTGCAAAGTTGGCTTCTTGGTCCAACAAACCCCCTAGGATCTTTGTTCCGTGGAGGCTAGTGTAGAGCCGGCCTTGCGTGTAAGGGTAGGAGATCATGTCTTCTCTGGTAGTATGGTAGCCGAAAAGGGGAGTATGTTTCAGTAATTAAAGTTACAGTTCTGCGCTTAGTTTGGAGAGATCAAAGAAAATTTGGTGGCCTTTGTGGCTTACGATCTTTTTCTTTTTTAGCTTTTCGATTGAAAGGCTGACTCTTTCTCTTGTTGCTCCAACCAAATGTGCAATTTCCTGATGAGAGAATTTGTATTTTAATGACTTTGAGCTGTCAGGTCCGCTTCCAAAGTGTTTGGCAAGATAAAGAAGGATTGATACTACGCGCTTATAAATATCGCCGAATGTTGTTACTTCTATCCTTCTTTCAAGACCATCGATTCCCCGAATAAGTCTTCTTGAGAGTTTGTATGCAAATTGTGGGTTTTTGTTTAAAAATTTTATAAGTTCTCTTTTTGGTAGAAGGGTGGTGGTTCCCGGGGTTAGAGCCTGGAAAGAATGGCGATTGGGGATGTCGCCGAGTGCCCAGGTGAGAGGAAAATATGAGCCTGGCTCGAATATGTGGATAGTTAGTTCTTCCCCCTCTTCGGAAATAATGAACTCGCGGACGAAGCCTTCGCGCAGGCAGAAAAGCCTGGCTGGCTCTTCTTCTGAATGAAGGAGAATTTCCCCCTTTTTGTATTTTTTGGAGGGAAAATTTAAAAGGAGTTTTTTGAAGGAAGGGGGTGTGTTTTCCACAACTTTAAGACCGATCATACTCGGATATTGGTGGTAGTTCAATAAATTGGTGTAGCGCTATCGAATGCAAGAATTTGCTCAAGTTAAATTAATAGCTGTCAAGAAATTCAACTAGGTTCTTCCTTTTGATGGTTATATAACTTGTGTAGCATAATGCTCTCATAAGCGCCTCAGCCAGTGTCGCAGGACCCGCTGAGGTTTTTGTTGCCAGAAGCTACAGTAGGTAGTGGTGTTTTGTAAGTTTAAACAAGTTCCTCACAAAAAGAGCCGTTAACTGTTTCTGTAATAACTTCCGTATAACTCAATTAGTACTTGACACTATTTTTGTATGTAGATACAATGTAATTACTATGATAAGCAAAGCTTGTCACAAACTAGGTTTATGATAACAACAATTATTGATATAGGAAATTCTCGTGGAATACGCATACCTAAACCCTTACTTGCTGAAAGTGGTCTTGGGGAGCAGGTTGAGTTGCAGGTAAAAAAGGGTGAGATAAAAATTATTCCAGCAACCATAAAGGTTAAGTTTATAGCAGATACATTGTTGTTATCTGAAAAGACGCTTGCAGCTGATTGGGATCGACCTGAGGAGGATGAAGCATGGGCAAGCTTGCAATAAATGTCGGCAGCGTTATTCTAGTTACCTTCCCGTTTTCTAATTTAAAAGGCCAAAAAGTTCGCCCAGCTTTAGTTTTGGCAAATGTTGAGTTCGGTAATCTGATTTTGTGCCAAATTACTTCAAAGCCTTATACAAGCAAGATAGCTATTTGTATTAAAGATAAGGATTTTTCTAAGGGGAGTTTACCAGTTACAAGCTATGCGAGGCCAGATAAATTATTTACAGCAGATGTTACTATCGTTAAAGGTATAGTTGGGGAGTTATCTCCAGTAGTCAAGAATAAAGTTTTAAAAAACGTTCGTGAATTGTTCTCCTAATATGAAAGGTCAAGTTTAAGATGAAAGTCGGGATAGTGGGGTTGCCAAATGTGGGGAAGAGTACATTGTTTAATGCCCTTCTTAAGAAACAACAAGCTTATGTTGCGAACTTTCCTTTTGCGACGATTGAACCAAATGTGGGAATTGTGCCGGTGCCTGACAGCCGGTTAGATAAATTGGCGGATGTAGTTGAAGCAGAGGGGTTGAGCCCTTCGGCTTCGCTTAGGATTTCACGACCTCCTGTCGTACCGTCGGTCGTTCAATTTGTGGACATTGCGGGTTTGGTTGCTGGGGCTTCGAAGGGCGAGGGGTTGGGGAATAAGTTTCTCGCGCACATCCGGGAAGTTGACGCAATTGTGCATGTTGTGCGGGATTTTTCGGACCCGGATATTATCCGAGCTGGATCCGTTGATCCGAAAAGTGATTTGGAAATTGTTCGTATGGAACTTGAGTTGGCAGACTTGGATACTTTGGAACGTAGTAAGAACAAGAAAAGTGAGGTTGACCGAAGCTTGCCATTGTTTGGCAAAAAGCCTATTTTGGTCGTCCTGAATGTTGACGAAGAAGAACTGACAAGCGCAGACGCACGTGCGGAGGAATTTGCCACTTTGACTGGTTTGTCTAAGGATCAGGTTGTTGTGGTTTCGGCGAAAGTTGAGTCGGAATTGGCGGGGTTATCGGTTGAGGACGAAAGGGAGTATTTAGCGCAGCTGGGGATAAAGGAATCTGGATTGGAGAGGCTTATTAAGAAGGCGTTTGCCACACTTGGATTAATTACTTTTTTAACTGCAGGGGAGAAAGAGGTGCGGGCATGGACCATTCGGCGCGGTGAGACTGCGCTCAGGGCAAGCGGCGTTATCCACACAGACTTCATGAGCAAGTTTATTAAAGCTGAAATTGTGGGGTTTGAGGATTTTATAGAGGCCGGCGGGTGGAAGAAATCTCGCGAGTTGGGAAAAGCAAGACTTGAAGGAAAAGAGTATGTGATCAAAGACGGTGACGTTGTTGAGTTCAAGATTGGGGCTTAGGCGTATTTTCTCTTACTGCGCTCAACTATTGCAGTTTCTGTATCTGGCCATTTGTTGCTCAAGTCTTTTCGGGCTCGCCAGATGAGTGTTTTAACCGCACTTTCGGTTGTTCCCATAATATTGGCTATTTCTACGTATTCATACCTTTGGGTTATCCATAGGATGAGTGCTTGTCTTTGCCTATCTGGCAGATCTTTGGAGTGCTTTTCTAGCCACTGTATTGCTTCCTGGGCAATTGCGTGTTCTTCGGGATTAACACCGCCTGCATGTTGCATTAGTTGATCTATCCTGAATGCTGTTTTCTCTACTGAGAACCAGCGGACTAGAGCTCTATGGCGGTAGTGGTCGATTGCGGTCCGGATGGTTACTGTTTTGAACCAGGGCCAAAAATCAACTGATCCTTGTGTTCGTGGTAACCCTCTTAGCACTTTGATGAGGATGTCTTGTGTGAGTTCCTCTGCGTCTTCAGGTCGCAGACCGAATGAATACCTCAGAAAGCTGGTTGTTGGTTCTGCAAATCTGCTGTAAATAGCCTCGAATGCTCTTATTGCTCGTTCTCCCTTCTCGTTTTGGATGAGTGTGGCGAGTTCACTCCAGATTTGATCGTCTGCTGGAACTGGTGATGTTCTGTGCATTTCTACGGCTAAGTCAAACCTTGCGGCCATTCGACCTGGCACGGCTGGTCGTTGAGTTTTGGGTGGGTAGAACTCGCCCGGTACTACGGGATTGTCGGCTTGCCTTTCGATTGTCATTTTTCAGTGTAATATATCATAAACCTTAGGGTTTTTGGGTGTTTGGGCTTTTTGGTTGTGCCTGTCGTTTGTTGGGTTGGTATTGTCCTCTCTGGTACTTTTCTGGAACTGGCTCTTTTAATTTTATTCGTTCGTAAAGTATGTGAGCAAAGGAGGCGGGGATGCCAATAGCTTTGGCGGCGTGCGTTAGGTTTATTGGTTCGCCCGGTTTTTTTCGTCTGTGGGTTCTGAGGTGTTTAGCTAGTTTTTCTTGGGTTTTTCCTACTGGTGGATTTTTGCGTGGTATCTCATCATTTCTTACAAGTCTTCTTCTCGAATGCATTACTTTTGATTCTGTACTGCCAATATATCCTGCGATTTGCTTACTTGTCAGGTTGGGTCTTGTCAGGGTGATTACTCCTACTCTTTTGTCTCGTGCTGTTGCTGCTTCTGGGGTTGGGTTTTGTGATCGAATTCTCTTTTTCCTTATTAATCTGTTAACGGAGTGATGGAGTACAGATTTTGTTATTCCAAGCTGTTTGGTTTGTTCGTTTCTGGTTAAACTAGGTTGAGTATTTCGTAGATCACAAACTTCATTATCTGTGATTTGCGCACGTTCAAATCTGTCTAGTTTTAGATTGTTGAGTAGGGTTTTCCACTCCGTTTGAAGTGTGAGTCTTGCTATTCGGACTCCTTCAATACAGGTTGATGGTTTTAGGGAGAATGCCTCAGCAATTTGGCGGTACTCAAGCCCTTGTCCTACTAAATATCGTGCGAATAACCAGGCTCTGTCTTTTGGGTCGACGACCAATTCTTGTATAAGTCCTAGTTCTGTAGGATAAATTTGTAGGACATTTGGGTTTTTGTTGTTAGGGGTTTTTCCAGTCTCCCGTTCTCTAAAGATGGCTATGGTGGCATGATGTTAACATACTTCTTAGTTTAACTTGTCAGGCTTGATGCTTCCTAGCAAGGCTGGTATACTTGGGTCCGAGTATGAAAAATTATGAATTGACTTTGATTTTGGCAGACCTGCCTGCCGGCAGGCAGGAAAAAACTTTAGATAAGATAGGGAAGCTGGCTTCTTATTCGGGCGGAAAAGTGGTAAATACTACTTCTTGGGGGAAAAAGGATCTTTTTTATCCTATTAAAAAAGTGGCTTCCGGCGTATACTATTTTCTAGATTTAGCGCTTCCTTCGGAGGCAGCGCCGGTTGTTAACAGAGAACTTGAGATTGATGACGACGTCCTTCGCCATTTGCTGGTTGTTGCTGAAAAAGTAACAATCTCAAAGAGTAAGGTGCTAAATACTGAGTCTGAAGTGGTTGTTGAAAAAGTTAAGGAGGAGAAAGTAGAAAAGAAACCAAAGAAGACAGCTGAAAAGGTTGTGAAGAGAACAAGAAAGAAGGGGTAAACCCAAGGATAATATGGCAAGTCGCTCGCTAAACAAAGTTTTATTAATAGGGAACTTAACTCGGGATCCGGAGCTTCGGTATACTCCTTCTGGGAGTGCTGTTTGTACGTTTGGATTGGCTACCAACAGGCAGTGGAATACTGACGAGGGTGAGAAGAAGGAGGATGTAGAGTTTCATACTATTGTTTGCTGGAATCGGTTGGCTGAGATAGTTTCTGAGTTTTTAAAGAAGGGATCTCAGACATATATAGAGGGTAGGCTTTCGACCCGAGAGTGGGAGGCACAGGATGGTACAAAACGGCGGACTACTGAGGTTGTAGCAAGTGAAGTGATATTCCTTGGGGGGAGCGGAGGAGCTGGTGCGGCCGTTTCCCGCGCAGATGACCTAGATGTGCCTGTTGATTTTGGGAGTGCGGAACCGGTAGTGAAAGAGAAGGAAGCAAAAAGCGACAAGAAGAAAGAAGATCCTAAGGAGGAGCCGGAGGGGGAAGATATTCCTTTTTAGCTTATGCCAAAGCGCAAGAAAAAAGACGAAAAGAAAGACAGAAAGAATTTAGTAGCGCAGGCTCCTCGAAGAGTTTTGGTTTGTCCGTTTTGCCAGACAAATACGATTCCTACCTATAAATCTCCAGAGGAATTGCAAAGATTTGTTTCTGACCGAGGAAGAATCCTTCCTCGCTTGCGGACTGGGATTTGTGCTAAACACCAAAGAAAACTTGCACAGGCAATAAAGCGGGCTCGGCATTTAGCCCTTTTGCCCTTTTCTGTTAGGCCACGATAATATGCGACTTACCCTGCCGAAGATTAGAAAATTCTCCTTTTATGCTGGAGTACTCCTCTTAACTTTTGCTACTGGATGGTTTGCTCGTGAACGGATTGCCGGACTTGGTTCTTCTATTCCTCTTTTGGGAAATGTTTCCGTGGATCGCACTGTTCCTTCAAATCGTTCGGATGTTCATTTTGGTTTGTTTTGGCAAGTTTGGGATAAGCTTGAGAGTGATTATTATGATAAATCCAAACTTAATAAGGAGGAGATGGTTTTGGGTGCGATCAAGGGTATGGTTTCTTCTCTTGACGATCCGTACACTGCTTTTTTGCCGCCCGAGGAACAGAAACGTACCCAGGAGGATTTGTCGGGAGAATTTGAAGGGGTGGGGATTGAGATAGGTTTTCGTGGAGCGCGACTGACGGTTATTGCCCCACTTCCCGGAAGTCCTGCTGAAAAGGCGGGGGTTCGTGCCGGGGATTATGTTGTTGGAATTCAAGATAAAGATAAGAAATTAGACGCGGGGACTGGAGGAATGTCTTTGATTGATGCAGTTGAGGCTATTCGGGGAAAGGCTGGAAGTAAAGTTACGCTAATTATTAGTCGAGAAGGGACGGATAAGCCTTTGGAACTCGCGATTGCCCGCGCAAAAATTGAGGTTCCTTCTGTGGTTTTGACATTTAAAGGGGAAAAGGAGGATGTTGCGTATCTTCAACTAAAGCGATTTGGCGGTAACACTGATCCAGAGTGGGTAGAGGCGGTTGAGCAAATTAAGAATAGGAATCCGCGCGCTTTGATTCTTGATCTTCGTAATAATCCTGGCGGATATTTAACTGGGGCGACGGACGTTGCATCGGATTTTTTAACTTCGGGTACTGTTGTAATTCAAGAGGGAGTTCGCGGCAAAAAGGAGCTTAAAGCAAATGGGATTCCTAGACTTCCTTCTATAAAAATGGTTGTTTTGGTAAATGCCGGTTCGGCTTCGGCTTCCGAGATCGTTGCTGGGGCTTTGAAGGACAATAATAGGGCAAAGATTGTGGGGCAAAAAACTTTTGGGAAGGGAACGATTCAGGAAGCAAGACCGATTAATGGAAATTCTGGGCTCCATATAACTGTTGCCAAGTGGCTTACGCCAAACGGGACATGGGTACATGAGAAGGGATTGGAGCCGGATATAGAGGTAGAGGACAAACAGGATACAACGGATATTGATGAACAACTTCAAAAAGCTTTAGAGCTTCTCTAGGGTGCTATACTTTTTAAGACTAATGGAAAACGAAGAGAATACTCAAAGAAACCCGCTTAGGTTTTTGGTTGGATTGGCGATATTGGTTGTTGTTTTGGTATCTGTTTTTGGCGGAGCCTTGGCGGATAGGATATTTGGGTTAAGACCTTTGGATCGGTTTTTCCCGCGAAGTAGCGAGACGACCAGCGTACAGAGGCAGGTTTTGGCCGAAGAGTCGGTTACTATCGAGATAGCTAAGAACGTTTCTCCTGCGGTTGTGACGATTGCGGTTGAGGAACCGAAGAGGAGAATTTTGGAGTTTGACCCCTTTGAAGGTTTTAAGTCCCAAGAACAAGGAGGGCAACAGGATATTGCGACAGGATTTATTGTTGACTCGGGCGGACTGCTGGTTACAAACAAACATGTTGTTTCGGGAGGTGGAAATTACAAGGTTATAACCAAGGACGGGAACGAGTATGAGGTTAAAAAGATCTATCGAGATCCAGCAAACGATTTGGCGATTCTGAAGATTGATCCTTCGGCGGGCTCAGGACAAGTGCTTCCGGTGGTTAAGCTTGGAGATTCTGATTCTTTGCAGGTGGGACAGTATGTTGCTGCTATTGGGACTGCGCTGGGGGAATTTAGACATTCTGTAACTACAGGAGTGATTTCTGGGATAGGGCGCAGTATTGATGCGGGGAGTGCTAATCCCTTTGAAGGATTTGCGGAGCGACTAGATAATGTTATTCAAACGGATGCTGCAATAAACCCCGGGAATTCGGGAGGGCCGCTTTTGAATAGTCTAGGAGAAGTTGTAGGGGTGAATGTTGCTGTTGCTGTTGGGGCGGATAATGTTGGTTTTGCTCTTCCTGTTAACTTACTTCGCGATTCAATTGATCAGTTCCATAAAACAGGAGATTTTACGAGGCCATTTTTGGGGGTTCAATATCAGATGATAACGCGTGATGCTGCATTGAGGAATGAGATTCCTGAGGGAGCGTATGTTCGGGAAGTGGTTTCTAACTCTTCGGCGGCTGGTGCTGGGATAAAAGTAGGGGATATTATAACTCGGTTCGGAGGAGAGAAGTTACAAGCTGATAATGGAGGATTGGCGGTTTTGGTTAATAAATACAAAGTTGGGGATAGTGTGCCGGTTGAGATTTGGAGAAATGAGGAAACAGTAAAGCTTCAAGTAATTTTGGCAGAGGCTTCATAGGCGGACCCTGGACAACTGGGGTTTGGGGGAGTATTCTCATGGTGAAACTGCTCTTTTGATAGGGGCAGTTTATTTTTTTATGCCAAAAGGTAGAGGTGGAAAAGAGAGAACAGGAGAGTATGAGGTAAGCCCTGAGGTTATTCGGGGTTCTCCTATTCGTATTCCCGCTATTGTGGGGAGGGGAAGCGGGGGTGGTTTTGATGTTGAAAACTTGTGTGTTCCACAAGGTTGGGGAGGGGTGGTTGGTGAGCTTGGGAGTATTGACGAAGATAGAATTCAGCGGATGTTTGCTGAAGATTGCAGGGGTAGGGGGTTGGCTCCAGGTAGGGTTGTGCTTGATCCTTCTACCCATCTTTTGCGCGAAGTAGGCTTGACAGATAGCGACGGTCGTGTGGGTAAAGTAGCTTTGTCTGAGAGTTTGGCTTATCGTGAACGAGGGATATATGAGATGGTAGGAGTTTTTAGTGCGGATGCAGCGATTGCTCTTACGAAGGTTGTTGCTCAACTTTTAACACCGCTTACTATTAAACTGCAGCCTGAGAGGCCCCTTGTGCCTTATGTTGATGGTAGATCAAGAGGTTTTCCAGCTGTTTATTATTCGCGTAGCTTAGTTGTTCCGAGGGAATGGCTTGAGCCTGGGGATGAACTTACGACGGAGCGTCAAAGATTTTCCTTTCTTCTGGAAGCTAGCAATATCGCCGGAAGGTTTGGTTTAACACTTGCGCGACGTGCTTGGCAGTTTACAGAGAGAGGGTTGCTGAGAGATATATGTATAAAGGAAGGGAATGCTTGCACGTATTCCATAGAAACAGAAGATTCGATACATCCGAACGAGTATGTTTCCCACAATGTGGATACACCCCACCAGGCTTTAGCTCTGCACGGAATAGTGGCGGCGCATGTGAATTCTATTCTTGACCGAATAGAGTTGAAGCGTGAGGGTTAATTCAAAGTCTGTGTTGCTTCGAGGACTTTGTCGAGGTTGCCGTCGACGATATTTTCCAGGTTTCCGAAACTTTTACCAATTCTGTGGTCTGTGATTCTGTCTTGAGGGTAGTTGTAGGTTCTCATCTTTTCTGAACGATCTCCGGAGCCGATTGCAGAGCGAAAGCCAGCAAGTTTGGTGCGGCGTTCTTCTTCTTCGCGTTGCGTTAATTTTGCCGTTAATAAATCCATTGCAATTTGGCGATTTGCTTCTTGGAAACGTTCGGTTTGCGCGGTAACTACGATTCCTGTTGGAATGTGCGTTAAACGGACTGCGGTTGAAACCTTGTTAACGTTCTGGCCGCCGTGGCCTCCTGCTCGGTAAAACTGAACGTCTAGATCGTTCGGGTTAATTTGGACCTTGTTTTCGGATATATTTGGAACTACGGCTACTGTTGCTGTTGAGGTATGGATTCTTCCGCGTTTTTCGGTTGCCGGCACTCTTTGGACTCTGTGGACTCCGGCTTCGTTTTTCAGGAGCGTAAATACCTTTGGGCCGGATATTTTTACAGTTTCGTCGTCAACGGGGGTTACCTTCCAGTTTTTTTTGGCGGCATACCGCATATACATGCGCATTAAATCTGTGGCCCATATATTTGCTTCGTCGCCTCCTGCTGCGGGGCGGACCTCGAGATAGGCTGTTTGGTTGGTTGGGTACATGAGGTTACTTTGCCCTCAATGCTTCTAGGGTTGTGGGGCGAGAGAGCTCTTCTTCGATCTTTTTATTTCTTTTTTCTTGGCGTCTTAACTTTTTACTTACTTTTGTTTGGTCCTCGGTTACTATTTGTTTGGCTTTGAAACGATCAACACGGCCGGCTGTGTCGACATATCTTAATTGGCCGGTAAAGAACGGGTGGCATTTGGAGCAGACGTCTATTTTTATTTGGGGCAAGGTTGAGCCGACTGTGAATTTGTTTCCACAGGCGCAAGTTACTTGGGCTTCCGGATAGTATTGAGGATGGATTTGGGCTTTCATTGCTAGGGTAATTATAACATCTGAGGCTGAGGAGGGCAATGGTTGGGTGGCTGAAGTGGTGGGGTTACTCCTCAAGGAGTATGTTTTCTATGGGGCCCAGCTCCTCGTCCTCAACGAAGCTTTGATAGCCCGCGGCGGTGTTTGCTTTGGCGAAGTAGGCGAGTATTTCTTCGGGATGTACCCATTCTGTTTTTCTTTTGCCCAAGTAGTCTTCGTACGAACTTGGTTGTGCCTGCCAGCCTTGCAAGGTGTATCCTTGCGAGGCTAGGGCTTGTTTGTGGATATATTTTGATAGGTAGATAAACTGAGGTTCGGTAACGATTGCTACTGCTTTATATGTATCTTGATATAACGAGCCTACTCTTTTGTACTTTCGGTTGACGTACATTGAATATCTTGTTCCGATGGATTGTATGAATTTGTCCATCGAGTTTGGGTTTTTTTGTTTGAGAAAAAAATGGAAATGGTTGGGCATGAGACAATAGGCAAGCAACGTAATTTCGCCTGAGAAGTTATTAAGTCTCAATGCCTTGAGTATGGAATCTTTCTCGTGGTATGGCGTGCTAGGATTACCTAATTTTTGCATAAGCGCTTCTTTGTCTTTTGGGAGGAGATATTCCTTTAGATAGGAGAGAAACACGCCGTAGTCTTGTTGGTCTTGGAAGATTAGTCTTTTTTCTACACCACGATTGTAAACATGATAACAGCCGTCTTCGGAGTATTCTTTGGTTCTATGGCGAGGTGGCACAACCCATGTTAGCATGATGGGTTTAGGCTTGCAAGGTGTATCCTTGCGAGGCTAGAGTGGTTTGGAAGGAGAAAGGGGTGGGCTCGGAGAGATAAGTGTGCAACTTAGGTAGCTGGGTGGCTACTTCTGACGAGTTGCGCTTATCTCTCCGAGGATCTGGGCGGGGGATCTTCTTGGCCTATGTTACCCTATTGGCAGGAGGTTTTCCCATGACTTGACTGGCCAGAGGTGGTACACCCACTTTAGGGCTTTTCCCAACTTGTGGAAAGCGGTGATACTTTTCTGCTGTTCTGCCTCTTCTGGCAGGATCAGCCCGTGCAAGACCATTGCCAACCAGATTGGGTGGACACCCGCTGCTTTAGCGAGGGAGTCCAGCGTGTGGCCTTGGCAGTGGGCTAGGTGGTTCAGCATGGCGCCAATCCCGATGGCTGCCAGTTGCCCCGCGCCGCTGCGCTTCTCCTGTTCCCCCAGCCTCTCTATGAGGAACTCAACCTCTCCCGGAGGGACCTCTTGGTATTCGGTTGGGTTGATTTCGGGCGTGAGGTTGAACATTGTCGCTGTCCTTTCCGGGACTGCATTGGTTTAGCGCGGCCTGCGATCTTCTGCTGCTTGTGCGGCGGCAGCCATGAAGGATGCTACTGCTTGTGTCCGGCCGAAGCGTCCGCGCACGTATGTTTCAGCTGTCGGTTGCGGGGCGGAAAGGTTGGGTTCTTGTGGTGCGCTGGGAGTGCGGCTTTCGCGAAGGGGGTGTACTTTGCCGTTTGCGCTCGAGCGCTGGGCATTTACTCTCCGTCTTGCCTTGGCTGCGCGTCTGTTTGAGCCTTTCAAGGTTCGCTCCCGTTTAGTAAGAGTTTCCGATTTGATTCGGAACAAGCGTAGTGTAGCAGGGGATAGGCGTGTCAACAAGTAGAAAAGCCCTGGCGGCGAACTGCGACGATGCAGCGGCTGCCAGGGCTTTTTGAGAGCACGATTGAGCAAGGTTTTGGGTGGGCGGAGCTAGCTGAGGAAGGAGGCGACCTGGTCTGGCTGCAGATCGATTCCTACTTGGGCCGCGATTCGGACCAGAGCATCTGAGTCGATCTGCTCTGCGGCGCGCAGTCCTCCTTCGAGTTCGTAGACCAGCAAGGGGTCAGATACTCTGGCGCGAGTCGTGAGTTCCTGGACGGTCATGCCTAGGTCTTTCCGCAAGTGCCAAATTGCTCTTCCGAGCTTGCGCAAGTTTTCGTTTGCTTGCTGTATTGGCGCGCCGGGCGAACTCTCCTGTTGTTCTTGAATCTGCCTGGACAGTCTTACTGACAAGTCCGCGAGACTGGTGTGCCCCGTTGTGATCACAGTACTCTTATCTCCTAGTTTGATTGTCTCAACGTGCTTTCAACTTCAACAATGAAGTGATTTGAATTATACGGGGTTTGTTTAGAATTTGGAAACTGGGGAAGGGAACTTGAGAGGTCGCAGGTTGTCGCGGATGCGACCTCTCGGGTGGAGCAAGTGAATAGATGACTTGCTCTTTGGGTGTGATTAGCCGGGAGGGCTGTATTCGGTTATATCTAGTGAAGGATTAGGGTAATATGCCTTCAGCAGTTCTTGTAATGATCTTTCCGACGTGTCTGGGGTGATGAGTTTTCTATCGCTGCCGCCCACAAATTGCAGGTGTGTATAGGAGGGGGGTCTGCGGACCAATATGACGGTGTAGTGTTTTCGAACGTCGGACCAGGCGCCTTCGCTAACCATGAGATTTACATACCAGCTGCGGATGCCACCGTCGCCGTCAGTGTGTACTTCGATAGGGGCATCTGCTCCTAGCGTCAGCTCTGCTAGGGCTGTTAGGTTTCGCTTGACCATTCCGTCAAGTCTTGCAATAGTGCGTTCCAGTCTTACTTCTGCTGCTTCCCGTGCTGGTTTTGCCTCTGCTGCTTCTCTCTCTGTACGCTCTACCTCTGCTGCTTCCGCTTTTCTTTGTGCGTCTCGCTCTTGCCGTTTTTCTTCCAGCCAGCTGTCCCACCCAGTCATTTCTTTGCCTCCGATGTGTGAATGTGCCGCGTTCCAACGCGTGCATGGGCATTATACTCGTTTGCTTTAGAATTTGGAAACTGGGGAAGGGAACTTGAGAGGTCGCAGGCTGTCGCGGATGCGACCTCTCGGGGTGGGTTAGTCGTAGCTTTCGTCGGGGTGGCCCGGGCCTCAGTGGCAGGCACATTCCCTTGAGAGCTATTGTTTCGACCTACTTTTTATCTGGCGGCTGCCCGCGCTCGGGTTGTGCAGGCGCCAGCTAGGCAGGGACTTTTGCTCGGTCAGGCGTGAGTATGTCTGTGTCTAGAGCCTGTTTTACCTTTCTGGCAAGCTCGCCAAGAAGGGAATCGGCTTTGCTTGTGCTGTCGGTGCATTTGGCAAGATGTACTGCAACCCGAGTCAATGCTTCCACCGGCAGCTTGCCTTTGCCGAGTTTGCCTGCGAGAAACAGGGCGTACCATTCAGGATTCGTCTCTGTTGTTGCAGCTACCCGTGCGATATTGCAGCCGAGCTGAGCATGTCTGAGCGCAAACAGCTCTGCAAGCTCGCGCACTTCGGTGCTGGGGCTTCCTCCAAGCTCTTCTTCCAAGGAGCGCTGAGCAATTGTGTCAGCCATGGCTAATATGACTGCGTCGGGCGTGCGCGGGGCGCCATTTGGAAAGGACGAGAGATCCAGGGCATCAAAACTCATTATTTCCTCCACTGGCTTAAGTTGTGGACCTGCGATTGAAATTGTAGAACTAAAAAGGGGTTTGTCAAGTAAATTGACGGAGTAACTCTTCTTGGTCGAGAGTTTTTTGTTCACCCGATTGAAGGTCCTTTACTGTAACTTGGTTATTTTTTACTTCTTCCGGGCCAATTATGACAACGTATTGGATACCACGTTTGTCGGCGTACTTTAATTGTTTCTCCATTTTAACTGTTTCATCGGGGTAAAGCTCTGTGTTGATTCTTGATTTTCGTAGACGGGAGCTGACTTTTACCGATTCTTCTGAAAACTCGGGTGAGAATATGGAGACAAGCACCTGTGGAGTTGCTGCGTTTATGTCTTTAGGAAACAAGGACTTGGCTTCCATTGTTTCGATAAGTCGATCAAATCCAAATGCAAGACCTGTTGCGGGGATAGTGCTACCTGCAAAAATACCGATAAGATTGTCATAGCGTCCGCCTCCGGCCAGAGAAAGTGACGGGTTCTCAGAATCAACTAGCTCAAAGATAGTGCTGGTGTAGTAATCAAGGCCACGAACGACTAATGGGTTAAAGGTAAAGTCTTTATCTTTCACAAAACCCATTTTTTCAAGATACTCGAACAGCTTCTCAAGATTTTCTGAAGGAATCATCTGAGAGAATTTTGCGAGGAACGCATCAACTTCGGTGTCTTCCATTCCTCGTTCAACAAGCTCCTGTTTTGCTGCCTCTTCGCCAATTTTGGGAAGTTTATCGATAACGGTTAAGTATGTTGAATCAATGCCTTCAAAAAGCATTCGATCATTGATATTCATTGTAAGTTTTTCAAACCCAAGTTTTTGTACACCAGTTAGGGCGCAGGCAATAATTTCTGCATCAGCAAGGGGAGAGTCTACTCCGGTTATATCGATGTCACATTGTAAGAATTCACGATACCTTCCGCGTTGTGTATTTTCTGCTCGCCAAACAGGTTGGATTTGGTATCGTCTAAAAGGGGAGGGAAGCTCTTGTCCATATTGGGCAACGACTCGGGCAAGTGGGACGGTTTGATCGTAGCGTAGGGCAACGCGTCGTTTGCCATTGTCTTCAAACCGATACATAAGTTTGTTGCCTTCTTCTCCATATTTACCCATGAGGATCTCTTCGTACTCTAAAGCGGGGGTCTCAAGAGGTTCAAAGCCATATAATTGGAACACCCCTTTCAGAATGTCTATAACATATTCTCGCTTCCGTGCTTCTTGGGGAAGAAAATCCCTGAAGCCTTTAAGTGTTTGTGGTTTGTTCATCTTTTTCCTCCTTTAAGGTATCATCTTCGGTTCTTGGTCTCAATGGTCGGACTTGGAAGTTGGATGTCCACCGCTCGCATGAGAAGCCATGAAAGCCGATAGGGCCACATAAATCATATCGCCTGTCGGCTTCCTGGTTTGTAAGCTTTCGATACCTTCTTTCTGGAAAACCATCTGTATTCTTTGTTTCTGTTTCTTTCATATAAAAACCTCCCGTTCGTTGTATTCCCTTGTCATTCTGAGCGGATGCGAAGAATCTAGATCTTTCGTTTCACTCAAGATGACACATAAAATACAAGGAACGAGAGGTGATTATTTTTTAATGCGAGGCATTAAAAAAGGGACCTCCCGCGGTCCCATCCTTGTTGCCCGATTAGTTGCCTTATCGGACCTCTTAGTGGCGACTCTACTTCGGCAAGCTCAGTATAAACTCGTTGCCATGCGGTGACATCGTCTGTTCTATTTAACGGTTGAACTTCCGTAAGGCATTTTGGCCTTCTGCTTTCGGATCGTGACTCCGATCAAGCGCATTTGATTAACTTGGGGTTATTATCTTATATTGTTGGTCGTTTGTCAAATCGACTCTCTGCTTATAGAATGATGTACATGGTTGATAGCGCGATTATTTTGGCTGGAGGTAAAGGGGAGCGGTTGCGACCGGTTACGAACGATAGGCCAAAATCTATGGTTGAAGTTGGAGATCGCCCGATACTCGCATATCAGGTGGAACAGCTGAAAAAAGGAGGCATCTCTAAGATTGTTTTTGCTTGCAGCTGGATGCGCGATATTCTTCAGGCGCATGTTGGGAATGGTCGCGACTATGGTATTGAAGCTTCTTATTCGATTGAAGATTCTCCTTTAGGGCGTGGAGGAGGGATAAAACAGGCGATGTCGATGCTTAGTGAGCCTTGGGATAGTGTCGTTGTTACAAACGGAGATAATCTTTGGAGACTTGATATTGCTGATTTAATAGAGAAGCATGCTGTAAGCAATGCTATGGCGACTTTGGTTGTTGTGCCTTTGAAAAGTCCGTATGGGATTGTTGAATTTGATGAGGCATATAGAGTCTTGGGTTTTCGCGAAAAGCCTGTTTTGCCGCATTGGGTTAATGCGGGTATTTATGTTTTCTCAAAAGAGATTTACGACCTTCTACCGGACGAAGGCGATCATGAGACTGAAACTTTTCCCAAACTCTCTCCGGACCGCTTCTTGGTTTACAAGAGCGATAGTTACTGGCGTGGGGTTGATACTGTTAAGGATTTGACGGAGGCTCAAAAAGAGGTTAAAGAATTTTTTAGTGATCTTTAGATTTTAGGGGTTTGCCTCTAATGGAGTGGGGGTAGGTTTTGCAGGGGTTTTTGGTGCAAGAGTTGGTTTTGCGGACGGAGTTTTTTCTGACAAGACATGGATTCGGGTTGTTTCGAAGGAGCCGTTTTCGTTTGTTTTTCCAATCGCAATAATTCTGTCGTCCGCTTTTATATCTGAAAACTGAAGAGTTATTTGTTCTCCGCTTTTTTTGTCCTTGGCGGTAGTTGTCGTTTTTGAAGTGGTTTTAACGGTTTGTGATTCTTTGTTGAGGGTCTCAAAGGTTAGTGAGTTTTTTTCTGCTTTAGTTACTTTTCCGAAGAATGAGTTTCTCACTATCCCAATAGGAGATTGGTCGTAAATGACGATTCTTTTTACCTCGATGACGTCTTTGCCGTTTTTGTATCCCATTGCGACAATATACTGATCTAGGCTTAACTCTTCAAATTTAATTTCCTTACTTTTGCCTTTTATTACTTGTAAAAACTTTGTTTCCTCGTCCGTCGACACGAGTTGGATCTTGTTGGAGATAGTTTTTATTTCTAGGGTCTTGTCGGTTATTTGTTGGAGAGTTCCGACTACTCCTGTGGGTTTTTTGGTTAGGGTATCCAGTTTCTCTTTTACTTTTTCCCGGACGAGGTCGCGGACGGAGGGGGTGGCGTCCTCTTGGGCATTTGCGGGAGGAGATAGGCGGTAGGCGATAAGCGACAATATAACTGCTAGTACTACTACTATGACCAATCTTACTGCTTGTTGTTTCTTGTTGTTTTCTTCCATTTATTTAAACTCTGTTGAGTAGATCACCGTTAATGACGTTTCTTGCTTGTTCCCGTTTAAGTCATATGAGGCGACTTTGACTTGGTTTACGCCGCCTGCCAGTTCTATCTCGGTCTTAAATTCGCCGTCTTTGTTGCTTTCGGTAATTGTCTCATAATTTTCGGAAGATAAGACTATCGTTGCTTCTGGGGTTGACGACCCTTCAACCTTTACTTTGTCTGAAGATAGAATTGCGCTGTTTTCGGGGGAGGTAACGACAAGTGAGGTTGGGGTTTTTGGTTTGTTATCTTCTTTAGATCCCTCTTGGGATGTTGTTTCTATCGAGGATTTTATTTTTGAAAAAGAGAAAGCCTTGTTGGCACGCCAAACCCCGAAGGCAATTATTAGTCCGACTAGGCTTCCGACGGCAATAGCAACGAGGACTTCTTTTCTCATGAGGGCTAGGGATTTTTAGGTCTCGGGTGAACATATCACAGAGGGTCTTTTCTGTCAAATGGGTTGGGGTATCTCAAATTGGGAAGAAAGATGTTAACATAGGGCGATGGACATTACTTGGCTGGGGCATTCTTCATTTCGGATAAAAGGGAAATTGGCAACGATAGTTACTGATCCTTACGGGGCTTCTACTGGTTTGAAATTGCCAAAGACGGAGGCTGATATTGTTACTGTTTCTCACGACCATGAGGATCACAACGATCTTTCTCGGATTGGGGGAGATTTCAAAGAAGTTTTGGGTCCGGGGGAGTACGAGATTCGTGAGGTTTCTATTTTTGGGATAAGCAGCTTTCACGATGCTTCTGGGGGAAGTGAACGAGGTCGGAATACGATTTACACCATAAGTATGGATTCTATGCGCCTTTGCCATCTTGGAGATTTGGGACATAGGTTGACCCAAGAACACCTGAGGGAGATTGGCGAAGTTGATATTCTGTTTGTTCCTGTTGGCGGAGTTTATACGATTGGGCCCGAAGAGGCTGTGGAGGTGATAAATGGTATTGAGCCAAAAGTGATCATTCCGATGCACTACTCCCTCCCGGGGCTTGCCTACAAACTTTCTCCTGTTGAGGATTTTATAAAAGAAATAGGGATTACCCCGCAGAAGATGGACAAATATGTAGTTAGTGCAGACAAGCTTCCGGAAGAAAGACAACTGGTAATTCTTGATCTTAAGAATTAATTTTCTATCTTCCCTCTGCCATTGACTGTCCGATTGGTATATTTTTAGTTTATGGCTATTGCTCGTTCGATCAGCGCGTCTGGTAATGGTAACCGTCCCGCCCGTATTCCTCCTCATTCATCTGAGGCTGAGATTTCTGTGCTTGGGGCGTTACTTCTTGATAAAAATGCGATTGTTAATGTAGCCAGCGTCATCGAACCTGGGCATTTTTATGATGATCGACATTCGGCGATTTATTCGGCGATGGTTGAGCTTTACGAGGCTCGAGCGCCTATTGATGTTTTAACGGTATCAGACAAACTGAAACACAAGAAGAAGCTTTCTGTTGTTGGAGGGACATCGTACTTGGCGGAGTTGGTTAACAAGGTTCCGACTGCGGCGCATGTTGAGCATTATGCAAAGATTGTTCGGGATGCTGCTACAAAGCGATTTTTGATGGGGGCTGCCACAAAATTGGTCGAGTACGCATTTGATGATTCTTTGGATGCAGACGAGCTGTTGGATCGGGCCGAACAGAGCGTTTTTAGTTTGACTCAGGCGCATTTACCAAACGTCTTTATTCCGGTACGGGCAACCTTAGCGGAGTCTTTTGATAGGTTGGATGAACTTCACAAACAAGCAGGAGGCTTGCGGGGTGTACCATCGGGTTTCTCGAGTCTTGACGATGCGTTGGCTGGATTTCAGAAGTCTAACTTAATAATTCTTGCCGCTCGGCCGGGAGTAGGAAAGACGGCCCTGGCTTTGAACATTGCGCAATTTATAGCAACACAAGCCAGGCGTCCGGTTGGGATTTTTTCTTTAGAAATGAGCAAGGAGGAGCTTGTGGACAGGCTCCTTATTTCTCAGGCAGATATTGATGCGTGGAGATTGAAAACCGGAAAACTCTCAGAAAACGATTTTACAAAGCTTTCGGACGCGATGGGGGAATTGGCGGATGCGCCTTTATATATTGACGATACGCCGGCTGCAACGATTTTGGAGATGAGGACGAAGGCTAGGAGACTTCAAGCAGAGCATGGATTGGATTTGATTGTTGTTGATTATCTGCAGCTTGCACAAGGAAGAACAAAAGATAACAGGGTTCAGGAGGTTTCGGAAATTTCCCAAGGGTTAAAGAATTTGGCTCGGGAGCTTAAAGTTCCGGTACTTGCACTTGCTCAGTTGTCTCGGGCGGTTGAGCAAAGGGGAAGCAATAAGCCACAACTTGCTGATCTTCGTGAATCTGGGGCAATTGAACAGGACGCAGACGTTGTTATGTTTTTGTGGAGAGAGGACTCGGAGGACAATGAAAATTTCGTTTTGGACATTGCAAAGCACAGAAACGGACCGTTAAGGCAACTGAAGCTCTTCTTCAAAGGGGATAGGATTAGGTTTTTTGAAAAAGATACGAAGAGAAGTAAGTAGATGGGTTAAGGGGTTGGGAAGCTAGTATGGTAGAGGGGTAAGAGGTTAGGGCGATTGACGTTTGAATGTTGTCCATGCCTTAGCGAGATTATAGAGTTGTCTAACTGACTTGTCGTATTCGATAATTAGAATGTCTGTTACGGTAGAGTCCAACTTATATAGGTCTCTTGCCTGCTCGAGGCTGACAATGGTTTCATTGCACTCAGCCATAGCATCGTCTAAGTACTTTTGAAAACCCATTTTTTGATGCCTCTTTGCGTAGCCTTCGGCGATCAACCTGGGGATAGCCTTGCAAGATCGAGACAACTGGTCTTTAAGATCATACTTCTCTGAGTCTGGCAAGCGTGGGATTATAAGTTTGAACACATCCAGCATTGCTTTATATGTGTTCTGATAAACTTCTAGGTCCCGAAAGCTTCTTATTGGATTGGCTGACACGTTTTATTCTACCCTTTTCCTCTTAACCATACGAGCTTCTATGCCTTTTACCTCCTGACTATTTGGTGTAGAATAGGTTTGGCCCCACAATAGAGGAAGGAGGGGTTTTTCGTGTTTAAAATTTTTAAACGATACTATAGTTTTATTTTTCACTATAAGGCAGCTTGTGCCTTCTTTGTTGTTGCGCTTTTGATTTCAAATGTTGCATGGGCTTACCTTCCTGTGTTTTATAAATCATTCACGGAAGCAATACAGAAGAGTGCAAGTTTTGAGGCCCTGCTTTTTATATTGTTGGCGTACATCGGATTGAGATTTTTGGAATTGGTGGGCCACATTTTAACGTATGCTGTTGCCGATTGGGTTGTTATTCGTGCGTCGCGGGATGCAAGGATTGCGGTTGTTAGGAAGATTCAAGATTTGGATTTTGCATTCCATGTAACGCGCAGCACAGGAGGATTGATCTCGGCGATAAAAAGAGGGGACGGTGCCTTTTTTGGTATGAGTCATGCTGTAAACATTCAGCTTGTGGGGATCTTTTTGAAGTTTTTGTTAATGGTTTACTTCTTCTCCCTGATTCGTTGGGAAATTGCGGTACTTATGGCGGTATCGTTTTTTGCAGCAATCGCTGTTTCGAGAACACTCATTTTAAACAACGTTAAGAAGCGGAGCGCATTTAACGATGCGGAGGATGATATTTCGGGGATCATTGTTGACAATATGATCAACTACGAGACTGTTAAGCTCTTTGGGAAAGAAGAGCGGGAGATAACGCGTTTGAGAAGTTCGTTTGTTTCTTGGTCGCAAAAACTGTGGTCCTATTTTGGTTCTTTTAGGTCTATCGACGTAACTATTGGGTCTTTGGTCAACTTGAGCCTGTTTTTGGTTTTACTTTTTTCTCTGAACAAGGCAGCGAGACTTGAGCTTAGCGTTGGCGAGTATGTTTACATATTGGGTTTTGTGACTTCTTTCTTCCCGCAGTTTTTTGAGATGGTTTATGAGTTTCGGAACATTGCAAAGCAGTTTGCTGATATTGAGATTTATTTCTCGTTTTTTGATCGTGAAGTTATTGTCCGTGATCCAGAAAAGCCGGTTGAGCGCCAACATGTTCGTGGTGAGATTGAATTTAAGGGTGTTACTTTTGGTTATCCAGAATCGAGAGGGACGGCTTTGAGGAATTTTAACTTGACGATACGTGAGGGGGAGTCGGTTGCTTTTGTTGGGAAGTCCGGAGTGGGTAAGACGACTTTAGTTAAACTTTTGATGCGGTTTTATGATGTTCAAAAAGGAGAGATAACTATTGACGGATACGATATTCGGAAATTTGCAAAGGCTCGTCTTCGTTCGTTTATAGGCGTGGTCCCCCAGGAGACAGTTTTATTTAATGACACGATTGGTTTTAACATTGCGTATGGCGCCGACAAGCCTTCGCAAAAGGCGATTAGGGCTGCGTCGAAAATGGCTCATTTGGATGAGTTTGTCGGGAGCTTATCGAAAAAGTACGAAACGATGGTTGGGGAGCGGGGAGTTAAGCTTTCGGGAGGGCAGAAGCAAAGATTGGCTATTGCGCGGATGATTTTGTCGGACCCTGATATTATTGTTTTTGATGAAGCAACAAGCCAGCTTGATTCGGAATCTGAGAAAGCTATCCAGGATGCATTTTGGAAGGCAAGGGAGAATAAAACTACGATAATTATTGCACATAGACTTTCGACAGTTGTCCGGGCGGATAAGATTGTTGTGATGGAGCGCGGAAAAATTGTTGAGATGGGGTCACACAGAGCGTTGCTTCAGAATAAGGAGGGGTTATATAAGAGGTTTTGGGATTTACAGGTTGAGGCTTTTTAAGGAGTGTGTGGGCCTCTGTTGGCAAGACGCTTGAGCGTCTTGTTTGTCTCGCTGAGCGAGACGGATGACAGAGGCCTTTTGGGCAGGTGTGGTTACCGGCTACGGTTGATGGTAGTCGCAGCGCGGGTGGCCACAACGTTCCCACTCGGCGCGGAAG
>MHCB01000020.1:2106-25471 GCA_001816455.1 Candidatus Blackburnbacteria bacterium RIFCSPHIGHO2_12_FULL_44_25 | reverse complement strand
TGTACCAAAAAAGGGGACACTATTCTGGATCCGTTTTGCGGCAGTGGAACAACCGGGGTTGAGGCGTATAAGTACGGGAGAAATTTTGTAGGAATAGACAGCAGTGAGGTTTTTTTGGATATGACAGTCAAGCGATTCAAGGAACTGGGTGTAAATCTTGCTTCTAATTCTGCCCGACGGAATAAGTCCTTTTGATCGAGGTACCGATCAGAGGTGGAGTTACATTAATTGCTTGACCGTTGGTATAACTTTTAGTTAAAGTGGGCTGATGGCTCGTGACCCCTATTCCGCTGTTTGGGTTTCCCATTCTTCTATCGGTAAATTTTTACAGTGTCCCCGTGCTTATTACTTGGCACATATCTATAAGAACCCTAAGACGGGAAACCGGATTGGTTTAATGCAGCCTGCTTTGGCGTTGGGGCAGGCGGTTCATAATGTCTTAGAGTCCCTCTCTGTTATACCTACCGAGGAGCGCTTCTCCCGCCCGTTATTGGCGCGGTTTGAAGAAGAATGGGAAAAGGTTTCTGGTAAATTGGGTGGGTTTTCTAGTTCAGAGGAGGAAGGGGAGTATAAAGAACGAGGAGAACAAATGATTTCCCGAGTATCTGCGAAACCGGGAGTCCTTGCTCGTCGCGCGGTGAAGATTAAACAGGAAGATACTTTTCCTCCACATTATCTTTTTTCGGAGAAGGATAACATTATTCTCTGCGGGAAGGTTGATTGGTTGGAATACTTGCCAGAAGGGGATGCTGTACATATTGTTGATTTTAAGACTGGAAAGCATGATGAGGATGAAGATTCGTTACAACTGCCTATTTACTTACTTTTAACTGTTAACTGCCAAAAAAGAAAAGTTTCGCAAGCAAGCTATTGGTATCTTGATAGGGCCGATGAACCGCAAAAAGTTGCTTTGCCAAACATTCGAGACGCATACGAACGAGTACTTGCTGTTGCAAAAAGGGTTAAACTTGCGAGGGAACTTAGATCTTTTAAATGTCCAAAAGGAGAGGTTGGCTGTTTTGTCTGCAGGCCGTTTGAAATTATTTATCGTGGGGGAGGAGAACTTGTGGGGACAAGTGACTCAAAGCAGGATGTTTATGTTATCCCTTTGCATCAAGACTCTTCCAAAGAACCCGGCTTGCAAAGGTTCGATACGGAGACCATTTTATAGTAATCGCAGCGATTTCTTCTTTTGTTGGATTTTCGAGTTTGTATAATCTTTTTATTGCGCTGTTTAATCCAAGATCGCCATGGGAGAAAACGTCGGGACGATTTAGCGTGAACATTAGGAACATTTCCGCAGTCCAGCGGCCGATGCCTTTAACTTTTGTAAGTTCTTCAATTATTTCTCCATCTTTCATTTGGGCAAGTTTTTCCAGATGCACCTCTTTGCTTTTGATTTTTTGGGCAAGATCTTTGATGTAGCTTACTTTGGCGTTTGATACTCCACAAGTTCTTATGTCTTCGCCTTTTACCTTAAGAATACTTTCTGCGGTAATTTTCCCTTTCGGGAGAAGTTTTTTAAAGCGCTCATAGATTGTTGAGGCTGCTTTTCCGGATAACTGTTGAGAGACAATTGACTCTACGAGATCTTCGAAGTAAAATTTTGAGCTGCGGGGAGTTCGTTCTCCTAAGGCGGCTTTTACTGCTGCGGTGTAAAGGACCGGGTCTGTCTTTTTAAAGTGTTTAAGCACTTTTCGATTCATTGGGTAGTTTACCAGTTTACGATTTTTGTTTAAACAAGGGGGGGATTGGCAACTGTGTGGTCTCTTTGCCCACCGTAGACCCTCATGCCAGGAGTTTTTTACCGCGCCAGAAGGGGAGGGTTAGGGTACCAAGCCAGGTTAGGAGAGAGATTGTATTGCCGGCGGTTCTTACAGGAGTATTGGTAAGCTTGGCGGCAACTTCATGTTCTCCTTGGGGAATTTTTATATACATCCTACCCCATTCTTCTTTTTCATGGATAAATACTTGGGTCTCTTTGCCATCGATAAACACTTTCCAACCCGGAAACTTGAATATATTAACCCGAACATCTCCTTCTTCATCCATGCGGATTTTTGCCCGGGCGGAGTTTGTTTTTTGGCTCTCTTCTAAAAGGAGTCCTTTGCCGGTAATTATATCCAGAAGTCTTTCTCGGGGCTTTTTGGGAGCGGTCCAGGCATCTTTTGGAAGGTAGTCATAAATTCCTGCAGTCTGTTGGAGATCCCATGCAGCGTTTGAGAATTTTTCCTTGTCTGTTAGCGTTCCCATTTTTTCGGGTTTGAAAAATTCCCAATTCCAGGCGACAACTCCAAATATCAGTATTCCAACCAAGAGCTTGGAATTGAATTTCTTAAAGACGGGGAGGGTGGGCAGAGAGCCTATTAGCAAAGAAAAAGATAGGATAACCAATGTTAAAAAGCGCCAAGGAAATTGTACAAACTTCAGAGGGGGAATCATTTGCCAAATTGGGGTGGAGCGAGAGTGCGCCATAAAGGTTGCAAACCAACCGGCAGCTAAAAAGAAGCAAGCGATAAGCGATGGGTTGTCTAGTTTTTTTGTTTTAATCAGCCTCCAAAGGACGAAGGTCCCCACAACGAGAGATAGGATCCAGTGTAAATGGCCTACAGGGAAAGCCATTTTATCGTCGTCCATCCAGGCTGAGGCTCCGTATCCCCAGAACCGTGAGAAAAGAAGCTGGCGAATGTTTGCGAAATGTGCGACGTATTCATAATAGCCCACCACTAAGGTTTCGACATGCACTAAGTTCTTTTCTAAGAATACGGGTAATGTAAAAAATGCTGCAAGGCCCGCAGCCCAAACTCCGGAAAGTATTAGTTGTGGTATGCGACCCCAAGCTTTGAATCGGGTGAGCCACATAAGACACCACAGAGAAAACAGTGGAGCGAAGATGATAACCATAAGATTGTGCGACGTAAGGAGCGCAAACCAGGATAGGGCAAGAATAATCATATACTTGAACTTAGATTCTTGGATCAGCTTGTATGCGGACCAAAGAATTAGAGGAAACCAAATAAGCCCCCATGCTTCATTCATAGCTCCCCTAACGAAAACGTCCAAAGAATGGTAAGGGGCCCAGATGTAAAAAGCTGCCGCGAGAAGTCCCCCAGTTTTGCCCCAGAGTTCCCTACCCAGAATGTACATTGTGACACCTGACAAAATAAACGAAAGTAAAAAAGTAAGCTTGGCTGTGGTTATGAAAGAAAAGCCGACCAAGCGAAACAGCTCCCCTATCAGATAGGGTAGTGGGGGATAGTAGTTAAAGAGTGGGAAACCAAATCCGTAACCCATGTGTGGAGTCCAACGGCAAGGAATCTGAAAATCGCGAAAGCACTCCTCCATCGCTAGTTGTCTCATCATTTGGAGATCATCGTGCATATTGAAATACCCTGGGCGAAGTAGCCACCAACCAGCAAGCAATCCTAGAAGAACAACTGAAATTATATATGGATCTTTTTTGAGAAGTTTGAGCATTGAACGGGAGGTTCTTACTTGGTCAACTCTAATAGTATCAGACTTTCGCGGGTACCGTTATTTCGAATTGCTTTCGGATATTGGCTAACAACACTCAACCCTTCTTCTTCGAGTTGAGTAATTTTCAAACGAGTGGAATTCACGACCAAGAATACTCTGTCCCCTGCTCCCTTGGCGTTGGTAAGCGAGGAATCTACTTTAAAAATTAAGGCACCAAACCCCTTGACAACAATTCCCGGAGTATCGGAAAGGTATATTTGTAAACCATCAGGTAGGGTTCCAAAAAATCCTTCTGTGCCAACTAAAATGTTTTGGGAAGGATTTTTTTGCTTCTCACTTTTTACGTATTGCGCAATTTCTCTTATTCCTTGCCCTGCTGTCCATTCTTCTAAGTATCCTGACCTTTCATTTTTAGGAAGCGGAGCTTTTTCTGGGGTGGTTAAGAGGAGTTTATCAATCCATAAGGGGACTATTAATGAGGTCGCCAAGACAAGAGGAAACCATTTAAATTTTGTCAGTTCTTTTAGACCAAAACCACCAAAAATAAAAAGTGGTGGAAGAGTAAAGAGAATGTAGCGTGCAGTAAAAACCCTTGCTATTGACGATACGATAAGCAGGGGGACAATAGACCAAACGAGGAGAATCAATGATGCTTTTTTGTTCTTTTTAAAAGTCGCCCACATGCCCCACACTGCCAGCAGCAGGGTTGTTAGAGGAAAGAGATTAATAAACCAAGAACGAATGTATCCTAGATGTGGGATTAGGGAATCGCTCGGATTTTTGAGAATTTCCGTGAGGGGAAAAACATAATCTTTGTTTCGTATTGCAATCATGTGAAATTCAGGACCTAAACGGAGAATGTTGTACATACCAAAACCTATTGCCCAGGAGACAAGCCATAGGCCAATGAGTTTGGCAAACCAGTGCCTTTTTTTTGTGTCTACTAGAAAAATGGTTGAAGGTAGTAGTAGAAAGAAGAACATGGCGGGGGATTTAGTAAGCCATGCAAAACCTAGGGTGAAGCCTGTTAACATCGCAGTATCTAGTCTCAGAGTTTGTGCCGTTAACACGCCGAGAAACAAGCTCCACACGCCAAACATTGTTAATAAACTATCTGCTAAGGCCATCCTGTCGAAAAAGACAGAAAAAGGAGAAACTGCATAGAGTAAAGACGCAAAAAGGGCTGCCTTTTTATCTTTGGACAGTTGGTTGGCCAGGAGAAAGACAGCTACCAAAGTTCCCAGCCCTGCCAGAATTGATACCGAACGGCCGGCGACTATTGGATCTTGGATAACTTTTAGAAAAGGTATCTCAAGCCACATAAAAAATGGTTGCTTGCCGTCGGATAGAGGCAGAAAACGCAAGGACGAGACGGCGCGCATTACTTGTGCCCAGCGGATATAGATTGCCTCATCGGCAAAGACGGGAATTGAAAAGAGATTGTAGGTACGGAGAAATAAAGCTAGTAAGATTATTCCTATGCAAGGGAAGATAATTTTCAATTTGTAATTTTTAATTTTTAATGAATTCATTACAAATTTTAAATTTGAAATTTCAAATTATCCTTTGTATTCACCTTTTAAAGCATACCACCGGATACGAAGCATGTCGCGGAGGCCATCTAATGAGTCTTTTATTGGATTTACGCGGGTTGTACCGGGATGGCGCCACTCAACTCGTACTTCTTTGATTTTGTATTTGAGTTTTCTGGCAACATACAACACTTCTAAATCAAATCCTGCTTTAACTGCGGCACCTTTAATCAGTTTCTTTTTACCGAAGATTTTTAGGTTCCTAAAGATGTCTTGCGCGGCCTTGTGTGAAAAAGCTTTAAAACCCGTTTGGGTATCCTTGAATGGAAGTCTTAAGATTACTGTTCTTAAAACTACAAATCCAAAAGCCATAAACTTTCTTAAGAAGGGCATTCCTGCCCTACCCCTTCGAGACCCAATAACAACGTCGTATCCCTCTTTGAAAAATGGTAAGAATTTTTCAACTTCCTTCATGGGTGTTGCCTGGTCTGTGTCCGTGAACAGTATTATTTCTCCGCGAGAAGCTAGGACCCCCGTTATAACGGTTGCGGCTTTTCCTTGGTGTGGGTTTTTGATTAAGTGAACTGCTTTGTTTTTCTTTTCAAAGGCTTCAAAAAGTTTGGCTGTATTATCTTTCGATCCGTCGTCTACAAAGATAACTTCCCACGTATAATCTTGTTTTCCGAGATATGTAATAAGTCTCTCCGGAGCGCCTCTTTTAATGTTGGGTTCCTCATTGTAGGCTGGCACTACTACTGAGAGAAATGGTTTATTTTTCATCTATTCTTGTTCTTCTCTGACTTGTAATCATACCAAAACTCTTTTCCGTTTCGACTTTTGCTATCCCCTTTTGCCGATTAAGCCACTCTCCAAGGCGTTCGGGGTGCGGGGGATCTTTTTCATATAAAGTATATAGAAGATCGACCCTCTCCTCTACTGGGGGACACTTCTTAACTTCTCCCCCATACCAGGTAAAAAGATATGTGTAGGCATAGGGTATAACCGGCGGGACGTAGGCGTCTGAGTTAAACTTCTTACATTCTCCCAAATCCGAATATATCCAATCTAGGGCTTGTTTTTGGGTACCGAAGATAATGGCATCAGGACTACTGGCATTTGAGTTGATGTACCTTTTTACGATTGGTAGGTTGTCCCTAAGAAACGTTATAAGGAAAAATACCAGGAGTATTTTCCCGAACCATGGCTTAGCATAGTTTGCCAACACCACCGAGAAGGCAAGGACAAAAATTAAATAGTATCCGGTGAAGTAATAATCATAAACATTTCCTTTGTTTCCTTGAAAAAAAACCATTCCCAAGAGGGGAGATATAAATAACAAGAATACCAACAGGAAGTACCTGCTGGTGAAGAGCTTTTTGGAGAATAGTACTAGTCCAAGCAAAAACAAGGCCGCAAAAATCTGTCGGTAGTCGGGACTTGTGGGAAAGAGCTTCGAGGAAAAAACATCAAAATAGAACTTGCCCCTAAGTTTTAGTACCTCCCAAAAAGAGATCTTAAAACTTTGGTCTTGAATTAGGAATCTTTTAATAGCGGTGCTCAGGATTCCGTCGTGCTTTAAGTCAAAAACTATTTGAGGTAGAAAGGAGATAAGGAGGACAAGTAGAGAAAGAATTAGTAATTTTTTGGACGGAATGTATTCGCGGTGGAGCAATGTAAAAACCAACACTGCTGGAAGATAGAAAATCTCTGCTGCGCTGCCGAATTGCATACCTAAACCCAATAAACCACCTACGGCGATCCATGCCCATTGTTTACCCCTTATGATAAGGAAAAGCGAATAGACAAGAAGCATGCTGATAAGAAACATCGGGGTTGGATTGGAAAGCCAACGAGAAGCGACGACTAGCTGAAAAGAGAAAGAAGCGATTATGGCGGCTGTGAATGCGGCGATCCTTCCGCCAGTTACATATGCCATTTGGGCAAGTAAAAGTATTGCCGCGACCGTCGTTAGGCTTAAAAACACCGCAGGCCAAATCGGATTTCCCCTACCCAACCAATAAGAGGGGGTTATGAGCCAGTAATACCAAGGTCCGCGAAAGATTCCTTCTATTCCTGTTGTTGGGCCAATTAAAAATAGGCGGCCTTTGTGGATAAAATCCCAAATGACCAAAGCATCTCTTCCTTGGTCATAATAAAACCCTAAAATCTGATCTACGCGAAAAACTCTTACAAAAAGGGCTAGCGCGAGGATAAACAGTAATACCAGCATCACTCCCCTGTTTTTTGGTAAATCTAACAGCAACTCCTTTTTCAGTGTTTTTAGTATTTTCATTTGGACAAATACTCCCCAACTTTGTTTATTACTTCCTCGACCTTGTTTTTAAATGGCTCGTTAAACCTGATCATTAAGCCTGCGGCGGCTTTATGGCCGCCTCCCCCGAAAAGCTCGGCTATTTTTGCCACGTCAATGTCTGTTCTACTACGAAAACTTCCTGTCATAATCCCCTTTTCTTCTTCTCTTAAAACTAGGGTAAAATCCGTACCTTCCACGGTTTTACCAATGTCTGATCCTCCGACTGCAAATTTACTACCACCCAGTGCCTCAATTTCTTCAAAGGAGGTTGCCGCCCACACAAATTTTGTGTTCCCAGCTTGTTTTATCTTCATCTTCCTCACAACTTCGGCTTGGTATCTTACTTGCTCCAATGGGGTTCTTTGATATAGGTTAAAGTTAATTTCTTTGAGACCGGCCCCGAGTTTTATCAATCGGCTTGCAACATCTAGAGTCGACTCCGTGGTGGCCCACCTAAATGTTCCGGTATCACCAGCCATTGCAGTCAGTAAACAGGTTGCTATTTCAGGGGTAATTTTTGTCTTCCAAAAAGAAAATAAATTGAAGAGAATTTCTCCAGTTGAACTTGCTTTGGGGTCAACTAAATTTATTTGAGCAAACCGAGTGTTGGTTTGATGGTGGTCGATTACTACGGTAGTGATGCCTCCTGGTAAGGATAAGTGCTCATGGCGGGTTATACGCAGCTTGTCTGAGCTGTCTAAGAAAATGGCCAACTTAAACTTTCCGATGTCTATCTCTTTGGGGTCTTTAAGAGTTATTTGGCTATATGCTGGTAGGAAATCTAAGTTTTGCGGGGGCACGTCGGCGGAATATATCTCCACGGTTTTACCCAAGTTTTTTAAAACAAGAGCGAGCGCAAGATTTGATCCAACACTATCGGAGTCGGGATTGATGTGTAGCGCCAGCAGAACTGTGTTTGTTTTGTTTATACTCTCCAAAATTTGGGGTGCTTCGGGGTAGTCTGTCATATCGCATGGTGGGTAAGCTTGTAAAGTTTAACCCCGCCAATTTCCCATTCTTTTTCAACCTTACTCGGGCCAAAGTGTGCCACTTCAGACTTTGCCGAATAAACAGGACTTTGACAATCAGAGTCTTCGCAGACCACAAACAGTTGGTCTGTTATTGTTTCTTTGTGCTGGGGGTCCACTATCCTTACTGGTGAACCTGACAATTCAAAGAAATAAAGGTATCCCTCTTCGTAATTTCTTTTTGCAACTAGTCCGAAGTTAAACGGTTTACCGTTGGCTTCTTCAATTATTTTCTTGTTTACTTCTTGGACTCGCTGCATCTGTCTTTGGGGAGCATATTTAAGTGGATTGTTTACGAGATTGGCAACAGAGATAAGAATAAGAGTCGTTAGAACTACTAGTTTCAGTTTTCCCTGCCAGTATTTTTCGTACAAAGCACCTAAGAGTAAAAATACTGCCGGGAACATAAAGCCAAAGTAATGGGCGAAAATTGATTGTTTTAAAGAACCTAAACCTAAGAGGCCTGTTCCGATCCAGGTTAAGGTGAGGATAAACGGGGTTACTGGGGTGTTTATTTTTAAAAGTCTTGTTTGCAGACTTTTTCTAGCCGACCAAATATAGTGAGTTGTCCCTGTTACAACAAGAGCTGACACGGCAACAGAGAGGACTTTTTGTGAGGCGGTTACTAACTCCATTACGACTTTTCCTTGCCAAAGGGGCCAAAGGGCAGGAAGCGCATTCCAAGGTTTTGCGGATACGGTTTCTTGGCGGTGGGCAAAGAAAAGTTTAACTGATTGGAGATTATGCCAACCGTGTTTATAGTCAAATAGAAAGAGTGGGGACATTAGAAAAATGAAAAGTAAAAAGGCAAAAAGTGAAAGGAGAAGGAGTTTGTGTAGGGTACCCGGTGAAGACTTGGCGGACAAGAAGGAGGACGCCCACATTAGAGCAAGAGTGGGTAGTAGGAGTAGGCCTAAGTAGTGGGATTGGAGTACAAATGCATAAGATATTCCTAGTATGAGTAACCATCGATATTCTTTCTTACTCCACACTCTCCACATCGAGTAAATGGACAACAAGGCAAAGAAAGGCATTATGTTTGGATTCCAGGAGTGTTTTGAGAGGTTGATTAAAATAGGGGCGCTTGCGTATAGAAAGGAGGCAACTGCTGCAGCTTTTTTTCCGAACCATTCTCTTGCTACATAAAAAAGTAGCGCTACGGTGGCAATACCAATTACGGCTACCGAAACAGCAGGTCCAGTAGGGGAAAAGCGAAAAAGAAAAAGCAATGGTGCGATAAAGTAGTAATACAGGGGACCCAAATACATGTCGCCGATCGAGGTACGAGGGCCGATAAACATTAAGTCAAAATTCGTTAGAAACCTATAAACAACGCGTACGTCTCTTCCTTCGTCGCCCATAAATGGGAGATATTCGTCAATTCTCCATAGTCTAAAAATAGTGGCTAGGGCAAGAATGGTTGCAAGTACCAGGGCTTCGTTTCTGTTGTTTTTGGCCCAGCGACTAAGAGACGAAAGGATTAACATTTTATCTGATGATATTTCTCCAGGGTCGAGACATCAGGAGGCGTGCTAGTCCTTTGATGTCGCCCCACGCGGTTTTTGCTACTTTCACAGTTGAGGCAGGATCGTCCCGCCATACAATGGGGACTTCTTTTACTTTGAAACCAGCTTTCTCGCCAATGATTAATAATTCGGAGTCAAAAAACCATGCTTTGTCTTTGATGTGTGGTAGAAGTTTTTTTGCTGCCTCTTTTGTTATGCCTTTGAAGCCACACTGGGCGTCATGGAAGCTTGTCCAAAAAAAAGCTTTAATAAGGGTATTGTAACCTCGCGACATGACCTCGCGAAGCGGAGTTCGTCCGTAGACCTTTGCGCCTTTTTTCAAGCGAGATCCTATTGCAATATCAGCTCCGTCTTCTAACGCTTTTACAATTTGTGGAAGAAACGTTAAATCTGATGAAAGGTCAACGTCCATATAAAGCAGAAGGTCGGATTGCTGGCGGGTCCAAATTTTGTTGAGCGCCCCGCCTCTCCCGGGGTGAGGAATACAGATGTATTTTAGATTTTTATATTTTTTGACGAGTTGCTTTGAGACCTCCGCTGTTCGATCTTTGGACGGACCATTGTCGGCAATGATTAGTTGCCATGGATAATTTTTGAAATTCTTGTTCAAGAATTTATAGAGTACAGGAATGTTCCTGGGGATATCTTTTTCTTCGTTGTAAACAGGAATAATTACACTAAGAGTTGGACGGTTCATCGGAACAATAATATCCTCATGTTACTAGAGTTTGCAACTTATTAAAAGGATGAGTATGACGGCGTACAACTGCAAATTGCAGTTGTACTGGTATAGCATAGTCGCCTTTATATTGTTATATTTGTAGTGGTGGAAAAAGTGAGGAATTTTTTGGTTATTGCTTTCGCGTCTGTTGTCACTACAGTTCTTCTGTGGACACCATTTGCGTTGCGTTTGCCAGATTTTTGGGGGATTAAGTTAAGACAGGACGGTATGGCGACGGTTGTGGCCAATTATGATGGGCCTTATTATATTGTTGTTGCCAAAACTTTATATAACCCAACCCTAATACAAGAGAACTTCTCCTTTCCCCTTCCTGCCATATACTACTCAGCCCACTATCCCCTTTTTCCTTTATTAATAAAAGGTGTTGCTACGGGGCTTCCTTTTTTGAGTTATCCGTACGCCATGATGTTTGTGACTTTGTTGAGTAGTATATTGGCTGCGTGGATGTTTTATTTGTTGCTCAGGCAGCTTGGTCTAGTTAAAAATGCTTTGTGGTTATCTTTATTGTTCTTGGTTCTTCCTGCCCGGTATTTGATCACCAGATCTGTTGGGACTCCTGAACCCCTTTTTGTTTTAATGATCCTTGCTTCCATTTATTTCTTCAATAAAAAATCGTACTGGGGAGCAGCGCTTTTTGGTGTGTTGGCCCAGCTTACTAAACCGCCGGGGATACTTCTATTTTTTGCCTATATTGTTGCGCTAATTGTTCCTTATTGGGCAGAGCTTGCAAGAACACGTGCGTCTCTCTGGCTTAAGAGGCTTCCGTTTGAGTCCTACCCATTGCTCGCCATACCATTAAGCTTGGTTGGATTGTGGTTTTGGTACGGAAAGGTATATGGCAACTTTTTTGCTTATTTCAACTCTGGAGATAATATTCATTTACTATTCCCCCCTTTCCAGATTTTTAATCCCGATGCGACGTGGGTTGGTACGTTTTGGTTGGAGGAGGTTGTTTGGATCTATTTGTTTGGGGGTTTAGCGGTATTTCATCTAATCAAACAGAAACATCATGCTTTGGCATCTTTTGCGGGAGTATTTCTGGTATCTCTGTTGTTCGTCTCCCATAGAGATCTTGCTCGCTATAGTCTTCCCCTTGTGCCTTTTGTTTATATTGCTTTCAGTAACCTGCTTGCTTCTCGTGAGTTTCGTTGGGTGATGGTTCTTCTAATTATTCCGATTTATCTGTTTGCTATTGCGTTTGTGACCAATAGTGTCACTCCGATTGGTGACTGGGCGCCTTTTCTTTAACTTTGTCTATTCTGGATCCAACCAAGGCCAGGAATTTTCCAAGTTTTCCAGATAAAGACGTTATACATCGTGTAATTATAAGGGACTATAAAAACTCCTACGGCCACAATAAGGGAGAGTTGTCGGACGAGCGTACTTTCACCAAAAAGTAGAGTTCCCACTCCCACCACTAGCGCCTGGATTATAACTGCACCAAAAGAAGTAAGGTTGAAATGTGAAAATTTCCATAAAAATCGGAACGGGTTGGTGATGCTTTTCCCGGCAAAGGTCCAAAAGTTGTTAAGAATGAAATTTGAAAGTATCGCAACTTCTGCGGCCATCGCGGCAGCCCAAGCGGAAGGCTGAATAAAAACTTTTAAGACCGGTGTGTCTTGCCAGTGCGAAAAATAGGCGGCTAAAGATTCTGTCGCGGAGGTGTGGGCAAAGATTTCCAGGCCTACTGCGTTTATTGTATACCCTACCCCTCCCACAACTGCGAATTTTATGAATCTTTTTGAGTCTCTGATTCGCAGCTTAATCACCACCAGAAAAGAATCTATAAGATCTTTTCGGGAGATTTTTGAGGTTCCTTCTTTTCTTTCGTAGAAAATAATTGGTACCTCAACGATGCCTGCTCCCAACTTCGCCAGTTCATAGGTTATTTGGATTTTATAGGCATAGTATTTTGAGTAAAGATTATCAAGGTCGACTTTCTTTAAAAATTCGGTCTTTGTTAATTTTAACCCGGAAGTCATATCGTGAACTCCAAACAGGAAAAGGACAAGGCGTGCAAATAGGCTACCAAGGGAACTCATTGCCTTTCTGTGCAATCCCCATTCTTGGGGGATTTGACCTCCTTTAATATAACGAGACCCAATTATGTGGTCTGCCCCTTGGTCCAGGGCTCTTACTAGCCTCTTAATATCCTTAGGGTCGTGCTGAAAATCTGCATCAAACTCCATTACCGCATCTGCTTTAAGTGTATTCATCGCATATCGCATTCCCTTAACATAATCGGCACCTAGACCTCCTTTGTTGGTTTCCAAAAGGTCAACTTGTTTGTAATTTTTCATCTTTTCTTTGACAATTTGCGCCGTTCCGTCGGGGGAATTGCTGTCTACAACTAAAATTTTGATGTTGTGGTTTTTGATTTGCGGGAGTTCTTTCTGAACAATCACATCCAGCATTCGACCGATGTTTTCGGCTTCATTATATGTGGGAATAATTATTACGATCCTCATGTCTTTTGGTTAACTATACAAAGATTCAAGATCGAAGTCGAGTCCGGAGGAGGAAGACTGGGGTGTGGATAAGATATTCAAGACCGAGCTTCGATTCACCCTTTGTTCTATCGGGAAAGTGTATGGGTACTTCTCCGACCGGAAGGTTTAATTTCACTGCATGATAGGCGAACGAGATGTTGAATGTGTACCCTTTGTTTTGCGCATGATCACGAAGAATCTTGGGTCTGACTTTTTCATAAACCTCCTTTTTGATGGCACGAAATCCAGAAGTCCAATCGGTGAGTTTCCTCGAGCCAATGAAAAATGGAACAATAGAATTCCCAAAGATAGAAAGGAATTTTCTGTGTGGTGGCCATTCTTTCGGGATGGAGCCGCCGGGTATATATCGGGAGCCCACAATAAAAGCGCGGCCGTCTTTTATTTTTTCAATAAATTTAACAATGTATTTGGGTTGGTGAGAGAGGTCGGAGTCCATCGTGATTACAAAGTCGGCTTTAAGCTTGTTGAAACTTTCCTCCATGCCAGCAAGATAGGCGTTACCCAGACCTTCTTTTTTGCTTCTTTGGAGAAGCAGGATTTTCTTTTTGTATTGGGGGTGTTTCTTAACCTCTTTGGCTGTACCGTCTGGCGAATTGTCGTCCACAACTAAGACTTTCCAGCCAGGTGAATTTGCAAGAGTCTTTACAATTTTTGAAAGTAATAGAGATATATTTTCTTTCTCGTTATAGGTGGGAATTAAGATCACAAATTTCATATCGACCCTCTCAGAAGTGTACAATATGGCACATGAGGATTGATATGTTAACACTTTTCCCGGAGATGTTTGAAGGTCCATTTCGGGAGAGTATTATAAAGCGGGCTCAAGACAGGTCGCTGGTTGAAATAAAAATACACAACCTAAGAGGCTGGGCCGAAGATAAACACCATACAGTTGATGATAGGCCGTATGGCGGCGGAACAGGAATGCTTCTTATGGTTGAGCCAATTGCGAGAGCGATGGAAGAGCTAAAACGTAGGTACCCTCAGACAGAAAAGTTAAACGTAGGTACCCTCGGACAGAAAAGTAAAACGATTCTTCTGGATCCTGGAGGGAAAGTGTTTAACCAGAAAAAAGCGCGAGAATTATCTAAAGTTGACCACTTAATTTTGATTGCAGCGCATTATGAAACTGTTGATCAAAGGGTTAGAGATCATTTGATTGATGAGGAAATCTCCATAGGAGATTATGTTTTAACCGGAGGGGAGCTTCCGGCTATGGTTTTGGTAGATACCATAGTAAGGCTTCTGCCTGGGGTTTTAACAAAGGAAGATGCCACAACGAGAGAGTCGTTTGAGAATGGGCTGTTGGAATATCCACAATATACAAGGCCAGAAGATTTTCGTGGTTGGAAGGTTCCGGAGGTATTGTTGTCTGGAGATCACAAAAAAATAGAGACCTGGAAGGAAAAAGAGGCGTTGGCTCGCACAAAGAGAAACCGTCCAGATCTTCTGGAAGGGCATTAGGTGTGGCGGTCGGCGACGGCGGAGGCGCCGTATGCATCGGGCTTGGTTTTTGCGTTGTAGCCGGAACCCCGAACCATACCCACAACTTCTTTGATCATGTCTCTGGTGGGGCCTACTGGGCCGACGTCAATGTGGATTTCCAAGTCATACGCGGCGGCGGGGATCCTGGCTCGAACTTTAGGAACAAATTCTTCCGCAAATTCTAAAGATTTTATAGTTTCTGTATAGATTTTCTCCCGTAGAACGTATCTTCTTTTTTGTCTTTCTCTTCTCCAGAAGTAACGAGCCCCGTAACCAACTTTGTGGATTACAACTGCTGTAACGAAGTCAATCTCTGCCTCGCCGTTTATCCTTTTGGTTTGAGAGTCTGTGCCGATAACTATTCTGTGGGTGTATTGGGCTGATTCGTCGATAAATTCTGCTATATGTTGGATCATTTCCTCAACATCAACCGGCCCCTGGCTAGGGCTCGTAAATTTATCTGCTTTTTCTATTATCACACTTGTAATTATACCACATTCTGAGCCTGAAACTGATCACGAAGATGCGTTTTGCCTCACCTACTCCATAGTATGGAGAGTAGGACAATTACCCCAAGGAGGGATACAGCCAAGTACTCCAATATAATACCCATTCGGAGTCCTTCATGGAGCCAGTGATGAATTGCTCCCCACATCAAAAAAGAAGCTCCCATAGAGATTATTATGGCCGATTGAAATACTGGATCGTAGGAAAAACGCAAAAGCCCGACAAAACCTAGGCCAAAGATGCCAAGGATGGGCATGTAGTGGCTAAGGTATTTTGTTATGTGTTGTAACATTTTACAAAATCGTTCCGGCTTTTAAAGCAAGTGCTCCTAAAATCATTATTACAAGAAAGAAGAGGTGAACGCCACTTCGAGAAGTCGAACGGGATATGTTTTTAGATTTTATTATGATGAGGTCAAGAGTAAAGATAATCACAAAGATTGCGAGTATGAATACCCCTAAACCTTGGGTTAAAGAGAATAAGCTTGCTACTTGGGAAAGGTATTGAGTACTTTTACCTTGTACCAATTCACTCAATAGAGGCAGGTGTTCCTCGGGCGGGGTACCTAATGCTGCAGAAGTAGAATTAAGCTTTGTCCCGAAAAGTTGAACCACCAGGACCGTTCTTGTTCCCTTAAGGTCTCCCTCTACTACGGCTATCCCTATTTCCTCATACTTTTGGGAAAAGAGATTCTCCTTGTGTGACGGCGAATTAATCCAAGCTTTTACAACTTCTTCTGGCTCCTGGAAATCACGAGCAAGGTTTTCCCCGGCATAGCGATAGGTGTACCCGACTTCTTTAAAAAAGAACCAGGGTGTGGTGCCATCGGGCGCATTGTGCGCCCAATAGTTTCGGGAGATCATGTCTGCGGCCTTTGTCTCGGCGGCTTTTGATAGTAGGGGGTCTTGTTTCAACTCCCGTAGTCCCCTCTCGGAGCGTTCCTTATTTGTAATCTCTATGACTTTCTGGGGGTTTATATTGGTTACCCCCAGGGTTAGCGGAATTAAGTTTGGTACAAAGGAGGCTAGTAGTTGTAGGCTGGTAAAAAACCCTAAGAAGATAAGTATGGATACCGGATGTAAGAGGTGGGCTCTGTGGTTGTTTGTGTGGTGGGGAAGGAACAGTCGGATCAGGTGTGATAGCATTCCATTTAAAAGTATAGCCCAACTCAATACTTGGGTTCTACAGGACCGTCGCGGGGTATCATTTTTCCGTTTACTGGAATGTTTAGGGTGAAACCAAGCGTGTTGGCGACGGCAGCTCCCACTCTTAAACCTGTAAACGAACCCGGTCCTTCCTCGATCTCTATTTCCGATAGATCTTTTAATTTGATTTTTCTTTTCTTGAGAGCTTCTTCAATCGTTTGAAGTAGGGTTTGTGATGTTTTTTCTCGGGATTCTTTTTTTATGGTTACATCCCCTACTTTTATTTTTATCTTTTCTGAATTAGTCGTATCTATGTATAACTTCATTTGTTTACCACAATTCTCCTTTTGTCTTCGCCTAAGTTACTAAATTCGATCCAAATCGTACTTTTTGGCAAAAGATCCCTCGCTTTGCCGGCCCACTCTACTACTGTTATGTTTTTTTTGTTTTTCATGAAGTCAAAGAGGCCGAGTTGGGTTAATTTTTCTTTGAGGCTTGTTTCCAGCCTATATAGATCAACGTGATAAAGATGGCCTCCAAATTTATTTGGATATTCTCGAGCTATTATAAACGTAGGGCTGTTGATCCTGTCTCCCGACCCGATCCCTTTTGCTAATCCTTGGATAAAAGTGGTCTTGCCGCTTCCTAAGTTACCGATTAAACCAATAACTTCTCCGCCTTTTAAAGAAGCTCCAAACTCTTTGCCAAATTTTTTAGTTTCTTCGGTGCTTTTGGTAAGTACTTCCATACAGCAAACATGGAAATTATACCTCCAAATGAGTCAAAACCAACATCCATTAGCGCGGCGTGACGACCGGGAACAAATGACTGGTGGTATTCATCGCTTCCTGCGTAGAGGATCGTGCCAATAAGGGTTAAGATCAGAAGTTTTCTTTTTGTAGTGGATACTGTTTTAAATAGTGCGCGATACAGTAATACAAATAGGATTCCATACTCTGTAATATGTGCACCTTTCTTAATAATAAAATCCAGCCAAGCTGGGCCGGAGACACTACCTGGGGTTAGCGAAGAGAGATAAAAGATGAGTCCAGCCCAGATAATGGGCGGAAGCCAGTACTTAATTGCTTTCATGGATCTAGTGTCTTTGGTTTAAGAAGAGAATATCCACTGAAACCAATTAAGACAACTCCGGGGATTATAAAGGCGGCTGCGAGAGCAGAATTTTTCCAGTTAGTAGTGGTGCTTGATGGTGAGGCGGTTTCTGCTTCCACTATCCCTGTTGGTGTCGGAGTAACTTCCTCTTGAGTACCTAAGACCTGTTCTTCTATCTCATTGGGTGTGGGAGTAGGTTTTATGGTAGATGTTGGCGTCGGGGTGTTTTTAGGAGTTGGAGTTGGAGTAGGTTTTGAGGTTGGGGTTGGGGTTGGTGTTGGCGTTATTGTTGGGGTCGGAGTGGAAGTAGGCCCACTGGTGGGAGTGGGGGTTGGTGTGGCGGTGGGTGCTGCACCGATACTAAGAGTTAATGAGTTATCAGACCAGGTTGGTCCGCTTCCACTTGAGGTATAGCGTCCCATTTTTAAGTTATATGAGTTTGCTCCAATGAAATAAGAACTGCTCGAATCGTTCTTAACACTAATAGTTCCATTCCATGCACCCGAGCTGTCCATGGTTATTTGATAATACTTTGTGTGGTCTATGGGAGAAGGACTTCCGTTATACCAGCTTCCAGAGGTGTCTTTGGTGTACCCAAAATACGAAGAAGACGCGTCTGCGTGGTATAAAGCTCCTCGAAGATAGTAGGTGTTGCCAGCTGATCCACCAATGGTTAGAGCTACAGTTACCTGAAATTCCTCATCATAACTTACGGATGAGGGTGCACCACTTATACTAAATGCTGCTGATGCTTCTTTGGTATATAGGATGAACAGAACAAGACCCACTATAAAGCTCGTGAGTAGTTTCACATTTCAATAATACTAAATATCGGTAGTTGATGTGTAAATAAGAACCTCCGACAATGTCGGAGAACGTTGCTTACATATTTTAGTAATTAATATGTAAATAAGAACCCGCAGACGGAACCTTGCTTGCACCTCAGTAGTTGATGTGCAAGTAGAAGGTGTCAATGTCTGAGTCGTCGTGGTCGACGCGGACATAGCGTAACTGACAACCGTTGGAGCCGCCATAACTACCCCTGTAAAGAGTCCCGGACTTTACGGCTTTAACGTCTGAGGAAGAATCACTGCTAATATCTATACCGTTATGGAAGTTGTAAATCTTTCCAACCCAGGTATTGTTGACCGCCCAGGTGGCACCATAACCTTGGTTAAATTCTACAGTGGGATTGATCGGCCAATCCCAGTCCCCGCTGGGGTTGAATGGATCCCCTTCGGAACACCCGCCGCCGCCTGAGCAGTTTTTATAAGAAATACCTGGTTTTAGATAGTTTAGAGGATTCTGAGTTGTGCCATTTTTGGCGGTAATAAAATGGACATGTGCACCACTTGAGTTACAGGAAGCACCTTGAATTATGGAGGCAATATGCTGGCCTCCTGATACTCCGCCTACTTTTGATTCCGAACCCTTACCGGCAATAATTGCTTGAATGGCCTCGAGCTCTGATTTTGCTGCAGCAAGGAGTTCCTGGAATTTTTTCTCGTCGCTTTTGGTAATTTGTAGCAAATGCTCTTTTTGATTTTTCTGCGAAGCAAGTTTTGTTTTCTGAGATTCAAGTTGAGTTTTTAGTTCTTCCCGTTTTTCTCTTTGCCCTTCGTAACTGGTTTGTGCAGTTTGCATTTGCACAAGAGTTTCTCTGTCGTTCTGTTGAATTTTTTGGAGATAATAGAAGCGGGAAATAAAATCGGAAACGTTGTTTGAAGAGAGAAGTAGTGTTAGTGTTTCTCCTAGTCTTTTTAATTTGTAAGTAGCAACAACACGTTGGGCAAAAACTTCAGATAAATCTGATAAGGAAACCTCGAGTGTGTTTATCTGGATTGAAAGTGCTTCAATTTGTTCTTCTGTTTCTTCTATCTTTAAGGCGGTTAGCTGGATCTGGTTGTTTTGATAACCAATTTCGTTTTTTAAGGTAACTTGCTTGTTTTGGGTTTCTTTGAGGAGTTTTTCTGTCTCCTCTATCTTTTTTCTTATATCTTCTAGTCTTTGCTCGGCAGAAGGTTCTTCGGCAATGGCGGCAGGAGGAATAAAAAGAGTAAGAGAAAAAATAGCTAGCGCGAGAACTCCGAGGAAGAAAGGTTTAAACACAGGAAGACTTCTCATTAAGCTGTTTTTATATCTTGAGGTAACGCTTAAGAGCAATAAAACTGCCCAACGTACCTAGTGCGCTGGCTAGGATAATCTGGCCTCCTAGTATTATGCCAAATAGTTGAAGTATTCCCAGCATATCTTTCGGCAGGAATGGTATCCCTTGGAAGAAGGAAACCAACGACGGAGACAAATAGAGGGTTAGAAGAAAAGCAAAAAGCCAACCTACGGTGGCACCCATTAAACCGTAGAACATTCCTTCCAGTAAAAACGGTCCGCGGATAAAGGTCGGGGTTGCTCCGATTAGTTGGAGTATTTCAATTTCCTCTCTTCTTGAGGCAATCCTCATGCCGGTGATTACAAGCAAAACTAAGAGCGATGAAAGGAGGAGGAAGGTTAAGATTATTCCTCCTCCGACTCTTATGTATTGAGAAATCGAAGTTAATCTTTCTACGACTTGAGAAAGATTTTGGTTACTGCCAAGGCTTGCTGTAAATGCCACCTCTTCGACTACTCCCTCGTTTTCCAGTTCTCCAATCAGAGGTTGGGCAAAACTCAAATCTTTTACTGAAAATTCAATGCTTGCGGGAAAAACTTTAGGGCTTACAAATTCGGAAAGCAGTGGGTTGTTGGCAGTTGCGTCTTTATATATTTGTAGCGCTTGTTCTTTTGAAACAAATCTTACGTCCTCAATACGAGTATCTGCTTCGAGTTTGTTTTGGAAAGCGGATATGTCTTCCGTGGGTACATCTTTTTTAAGATAGGCTATTACTTGAGGTCTTGTTTCGTAATACTTTAAGACAGAAGATGACGCGTATGCCAAGACAACGAGAATTGTGGCAACAAAAAAAGTAATGGTCATTATAAGGACTGCTGTTAAGGCTTGATAGGGAGATCTTCTTATGTGTTTCCAGCTTGTGTTAATCATTTTTGTATTTTCCTGACTTATCGTCTCTTGTTATCTTACCGTTTTTAAGATTCACTACTCTGTGTTTTAAAGCGTTTACGATGTCTGCATTGTGGGTTGCCATAAGGACAGTAACACCAACTTTACCGGCTTGACCCAAAAGGTCGACTATTTGTCTTCCGGTTTCTGGATCGAGGTTGCCTGTAGGTTCGTCTGCAAGGATGATTTTTGGTTCCTGGACTAGTACCCTTGCAATAACTGTTCTTTGTATCTCTCCTCCAGATAGTTGACGAGGGAAAAGGTTTGCGCGTGAGGACATGTTAACTTTTTCTAGAGCCTCTTCAATTTTCTTTTCTTCTTTGGGGGTTGTGCGGCCGTCAATTTCGGTTGCAAGTTTAACATTTTCATAAACTGTTCTATCGGGTAGGAGTTTGAAATCTTGAAAGATTACTCCAATCTTGCGGCGGTAGAAAGGTATCTCTTCGCTCTTGAGATCTTTGATGTCTCGTCCTTCTATTAAAACTTTGCCGGATGTGGGAGTAATTTCGCGTAAGAGGAGTCTTATTAGTGTCGTTTTTCCAGCCCCTGAGTGCCCTGTTAGGAATATAAACTCTCCTTCTTTTGCTTCGAAAGAAATATCCTCAACGGCGTTTGCAGAACCGTATTTTTTCGTAACTTCTTCGAATTTAATCATAGGCAGCAAGAGAGATTTCGGTGGCATGAGCAGTCGAGAGTTATTCTACAACTTTAATTTTGCCCACATCCATAAGCCAGGCGGCTTTGGTAGAATTAAATGTCTCTCCCCAGATATGTACTTTTTTGCCCGCAAATTCATCTAAATCTACAACCGAAGAGGTCAACGCGGCTGTTTGGGAGGCTCCGCCTTCTCGAAGCAGTTTGTGCGTTCCCTCTCCGTTGACTCCGCCTTCTTCAATGGTTCCTTCGGCCTCGTCTTTGAAGGTTTTTGTGTCTGTTGAACCTACTTCTTTGCCTTTTTCAGCTTTCGTGTTTCCCGTCTCACTAATGCTGGTTGTGTTATTTAAAGATTTGCCACGTGCAAGCTTCCAACCCGTTCCAATCCCGCTTAGGATAATTGCTAGGATTATGACGGAAGGTAAAAGTACTTCTTTTAGGATGTTAGTTTGGGGTGGTTGCGCCTCCATATATTCCTATATAGACTATACCATAGCCGTAAAAAGCACCACAAGTTGCTAAAGCGCGCGGAGTTCTGCTTCTACAAACTCGTTCAGCTCACCGTCTAGAACCGCGTCTACGTTGCCTGTTTCTGTTTGGGTTCTTAAATCTTTCACCATCTTGTACGGATGGAGGACGTAAGATCTTATCTGGGTTCCCCATGCGGCGGGTCGATATTCCCCTTTTATTTTCTGTATATTTTCTTTTGATTCGGCTTCGAGCTTGGCCCAAAGTTTGGCACGAAGAAGGTTTAGGGCTATTTCGCGGTTTTTTTCTTGGAATCGTTCTTGCTGAGCTGTTACTACAATCCCTGAGGGTTTGTGGACAAGTCTTACTGCTGTTGAGACTTTGTTAACGTTTTGGCCACCGTGTCCTCCTGCTCTGTAAAACTGCCAGTCAAGGTCTTCCTCTTTTATTTCCACGTCCGGAGTATCTTCAATTTCTGGAAGAATTTCGACTAGTGCAAAAGATGTTTGCCTCAGGTTGTCTGCATTAAAAGGAGATTGTCGGACTAATCTGTGTGTGCCGGCTTCGTTTTTTAGATAGCCATAGGCGTATTTCCCGATTATTAAGATTGTAGTAGATTTTATGCCTGCCTCTTCTCCACGTACCTCCTCCACTATTTCCCCTTTCCATTCCTGTCTTTCCGCAAAACGAAGGTACATCCGCATAAGCATTTGAGCCCAGTCCATTGCTTCTATTCCACCTTGGCCTGCGTGAATCGAGAGAATCGCGTTGTTTGAGTCATATTTACCGGATAAAAAGGTCTTTGTTTCTAGTTTGTCTATTTCTTTTCGAATTTCTCCTACCGAAACTTCAACTTCACCTCTCAGCGACTCTTCCCCTAAAACAGATAAGGTGTCGTTGATCTTCTCTTGCAAAGAGTCGACGCTTTTTAGCTCTCCCTTGAGGTGGTCTATTTCCTGCATCACCTTTTTGGCTTTCTCCGGGTCTTGCCAAAAGTCTGGCTTTAGTGCTTGGGCTTCAAGATGAAGCAGTTGGTTTTTTTGCGAATCGGGGTCTAGCTTCTCAACGAGAGAGTTGAGCCGACTTTGCAGTTCTTTTAACTCACCGCGTAATGGTTCCATTTGGGAGTATTGTATCAGAAAGGTGCTTTGGGGAAGGTTGCTACTGCCCACATATTTGGGTGCAAATCGCGTTCCGTTGGTCGACGGGAAGACTTTTAACAGTATCTACCGTCTGTTTGACTTCTTTTTGGGTGTTTACAATAGGGGCCAGAATGGGGCTTTCTATGATGTTTTCCACAATATCATCGATTATGCTTTTGGCTTTTTTGATTCCTGTTTCTTCTTTTTGGTCAACTTTATTTTTAATTAGATTGTTTACCGACCCCACGTTTGTTGTCGCGTTTAGGACTTTGTTGTTGTTTTTTGTTGGGAAGAAGTCCCCAAAAATAAGGACGCCACCGGCTCCTATCACTAAAACTGTTGTTGTGACTATTAGGCTCAAAGGGTTCATTTAGTATCCTTACACACAGTATTTCTGACGAGATCTGCCTCATCAGAATCAAGAGTCTTATATTCCGTTACTAATTCTTTTGCTGTAGGTTTTTTTTGTTCTGTTTTTACCCCCAGCACTTTTTTCGCGCTTTTTGTACTATCACTTACTACAATTTGGAGGTTTTGGGGGAGGGTAGAAACTTTGTCTCCTACGACATAGTTTTTGTATATATAGTACGTTGCTCCTTCTATGAGTAAGACCAAAAACACCCCGGCTATTAAGCCCGATCGCAAGCCGTGCATCGAAACTGAAAGT
>MHCB01000020.1:0-2087 GCA_001816455.1 Candidatus Blackburnbacteria bacterium RIFCSPHIGHO2_12_FULL_44_25 | reverse complement strand
AACACCCCGGCTATTAAGCCCGATCGCAAGCCGTGCATCGAAACTGAAAGTAAATGGTGTCTGGCATATGCAAAAAGAAGGATAAACAGAAACAAGAGGATTGCGATGATCCCTATCTTTAGGACGGCGGGGTCTAGAGATTCAAAAGAAGGAAAGGGGATAGCAGATAGATTAAGTGGGGCAAGCGGGTTCACCTCTATATTGTATCAAACCTGTTGCTTAGGAGACAAAGTAACCACGGGTAAAGAGACTGGTTAGCACAAAGCCAAGGATGAGGAAAAAGAAACTGAGTATGTGTTTGAGCATTGGCTTGGCGCGAGTAATGTGCGCAAGCGCGATAAAAGCGGGAAAAAGATGGAGGATGTAACGAGGTGTACCAGCAAAAGTCCCTGTAAAAGTAACCAACAAGAGTAGTGTCAACATAAAGACAGCGTAAGATTTGCGAATGTTTTTCCACACGTACAAAGTTAGTCCAAGATAGATAAAAAGGGTTGAAAACTCTAAGACCGCTATCCAATAAATCAACAACTTAGGATCGACAGACAAGAAGATTTTAAAATATCGGACAATAACCTGAATTGGCAGAACAAATTGCTCCTGTCTCCAGGCTTGCATTGATTGTTGGAACAAAAGAGGATTCTTAAAAAAGATTCCTAAGTAGATCATATAGCTTGCAATTCCGCTGGCTGTTAACGTAGGGCTCACCCATCCGCTTTTGAAAAACTTTTTTATCACTTCATTCGGTTGAATACCGTTCTTTTTTGTTTGGAGATACCACTCAACGGCCAGGGCAGGAATCAATGCCACACCAGAAAGGCGTGAAGCGGAGCTTGCTGCCCCGAATAATCCGGCCAGTATCCATCTCTTTTTTCTGGCAAAATATAAACTGCATGTTGAAAGCATAAGGAACAATGAATCGGTATAGACTGAGTGCCCATAAAAACTGAATGGTATTATTGCAAGATAAAAGATGGATAAGTAGGCCGTAGGGGTGTCGTAGTCTAATTCGGTTATCTTTTTCAACATAAACATGCTTATTAAAAGGGTAAGCGAAGAAATGAGAATTCCAACAAAAAGTGGTGGTACAAGAGAAAGCTTGGAAAAGATATAAATCAAGGAAGGATATAGGGGGAAAAAAGCAAAGTCGAACCGATGGTACCCGTTTGTTGCGATATTGAGAAAATGTCTACCGTCGAAATTGGCCCAAATCCAAGCTAAATACGGAGCATCTGGTGCAGACTGTTTTCCAATATAACCAGGGTCAAGCTTAACAAAGAGGGTTCCTAGCAGTGCGAAGGAGATAAATAGCAGTCGTGAAAGTGTGAAGTAAGCTAAGATTTTTTTATCCATTCTTTTTTCAATTCTAAAAACTGTCCGGAGATTATTGATCTTCTTATATTAGACATTAGAGTATTTATAAAGTAAATGTTGTGGATGGTTGTAAGTCTTGGTCCGAGCATCTCCTGACTTGAAATGAGGTGGTGCACATAGGCTGTAGAGAAATTAGTACAGGTGTAGCATTTACAAATTTTACTGATTGGTTTTTTTGTTTCTTTGAAGATTCTCTTGGTTATGTCGACTTTAAATTTATTCTGACTGTTCCCTCCGTCTTCTGGATATATAAAGACCATTCCGGACCGGGCCTGGCGGGTTACAGAAGTGTTATCAAAAGTGTCAACTCCTCTTTCTACTGCTTCAAGCACTCCTTCTGGCCCTCCGCCCAGTCCCAAGGCGTGGACAGGTTTGTTATCTGGTAGAAGATCGGTAACCGTATCAAGAGTATGGGTGGTTATTTTTGGATTACTACCTATTGATTCCCCTCCCATTGCAATTCCGGGAAAGTTCATGCTTAGAACAAACCGCAGCGATTCCCTCCTTAGATTCCTGTCAGTATCTCCCTGGACTATCCCATATAAAGCTTGGTGTTTTCCTTTTCTATTTAACTTTTCCCAAGTCTTATATGATCTTTCTTCCCATAAAATAGTTCTCCTAAAGGCTTCTTTTTTCTGTTTATCCGAATAAAGAGATCCTAATGGTTGGTCGAAAGCCATGATAATGTCTGCGCCTAAAACTTTTTGAATCTCCAT
>MHCB01000019.1 GCA_001816455.1 Candidatus Blackburnbacteria bacterium RIFCSPHIGHO2_12_FULL_44_25 | reverse complement strand
TGTTGGTAAGGAGATAGATATTGTGGTTGATGGTGGATATTCTCCTGAGCGCATTGTTGTTCCTGTTGGTGAGACTACAAGGATTAATTTTTTGCGCCGAGACCAGAGCAGTTGTTTGGAAGAGGTGGTTTTGCCAGATTTTCGTATAAAGCGCCACCTGCCTTTAAATGTAAAAGTTTCTGTTGAAATAACTCCGCAGAAAGCGGGCGAATATGGGTATTCTTGTGGGATGAACATGTACCACGGAAAGATAGTTGTTAAATGAAATGATTACAAAAAAGCTAAAGACTCTTATTTTCATTGCTATACCTGTTTTTTTTATTCATGGGATGGAGGAATATTTCAACAACTTTTATGAAATTGATCCGATTTCCCGATTCGCCTTTCAATATTTTGAAAATTTTGACTCACTAAGGGCGACATTTCTCTTTTTTCAAATAATGATTGTTGTCCTTTTAATTACTTCTTTCTTATTGCTTCTGGGTGGAAGGTATATCTTATTTGTGGCGATTCTATTCGGTTTGGTCTTTATTTTTGAACTCCACCATCTTTATCGAGGAATAACTATGATGGAATATTATCCAGGCTTGATAACTTCTTTCTTTGTATATGTTTTGGGGTATTTTTATTGGAAAGAGTTACTGGCAAACTTAAAAAGAAACTAATATGGCCATACAGATTATTCCAAACTTTCGTAACCCACGAAAGGGTATTTTGCAGGAGCCGGATGAAAGGTTACGAAAGGTTAGTGCCAGAGTTGGGATTATAGACGAGACTATTTTACAAGTGGGCGATAGGTTGGTGGGGATGCTGAGAGGACTTGATCGGCCTTATATTTCTTGGTTGGGGATGGCTGCTCCACAGATAGGGGTCAATTTACGGATAGTCGCTATTAAAAGAGGTTTTCGTAAGTATCAAATTATGGTTAATCCAGAAGTTTTGGGACAGAAGTGGAGCCTGCCCGCGGTATCTGGTTGCTATAGTTTGCCAGGACTTTATTTGTTTATCTGTCCTTACTGGTTGAAGGTTGGGTATTTGGATGTTGGAGGTGGTCAACGCACCGAAGTATTTAGGGGAGGGATGGCTGTTCTTTTGAAGCAGGAGATAGATCATCTAAACGGCAGACTGATTAGCGATTAATTATGAAGGAAATGCAAAAAATAAAATCTACCTTTTCTGTCAGCGGGATGCATTGTGCAACATGCGTGCAAACCATTGAAGGAGCGTTGGAGGATCTTGCCGGAGTAATTTCTGTAAGGGTCAATTTTGCCTCAGAAAAAGCGTTGGTTGAGTATGATCCAGATATGGTTTCGAAAGAGGATATTGTTCGGACAGTTTCTGGTGTTGGGTATAAGGCGATGCTTGAGGGGGCCCCACTTCGCCAAGGCTTCGCGGGGCAGGCGGAGAAGGAGAAAGAGAAGGAGCTTGGGGACTTGAAGAGAAAGGTTTTTGTCAGTTTAGCACTTGGGCTTTTGATTGTTTGGGGAAGCTTCCCCCGCTTGATGGATTTTGCTCCGGAAATCTTAAAGAGTTTTTGGGTGCAATTTTTACTTGCTACTCCTGTTCAATTTTGGGCAGGCTGGACTTTTTATAGGGCTTCGTTTCCGGCTTTGCGACACAGAACGGCCAATATGGATGTGCTTGTTGCGATAGGTACGTCTGTTGCCTATCTTTACTCGGTTTTTGTTACGTTTTTTCCTGGGATTGTCGCGCGTGCGGGGATTGAGACATTACCGTATTTTGATGTCTCGACGATCATTATTGGTCTTATCCTCTTGGGTCGATATTTAGAGGCTAGGGCAAAGGCGGGGACCTCGGAGGCGATTAAAAAACTTATTGGGTTGCAGGCAAAGACCGCGAGAGTCCTTCGGCTGGCTCAGGATAAATTGTCTAAAGAGGAGGTAGATATTCTAATCGAAGAGGTTGTGGTTGGGGATATTTTGCGAGTTCGGCCGGGGGAGAAAATTCCGGTTGACGGGATTATTACTTCTGGCGAATCTTCCATTGATGAGTCGATGGTTACAGGGGAAAGTATTCCGGTTGATAAACACAAAGGAGATACTGTTATTGGAGCGACAATCAACAAGTCCGGAACGTTTTTGTATAAAGCGACTAAAGTTGGTAGCGATACGATGCTTTCCCGGATTGTAAAGTTGGTTGAGGAAGCCCAGGCAAGTAAGGCTCCCATTCAGAGACTTGCGGATTTGGTTTCTTCTTATTTTGTGCCGGTTGTTTTGATCTTGGCGATTTTCACTTTTGTTGTTTGGTATGTTCTTGGGCCTGAACCATCAATTCTTTTGGCAATTTTAAATATGGTCGCCGTTCTTATTATTGCCTGTCCTTGTGCAATGGGGCTTGCAACGCCTACTGCGATTATGGTTGGAACAGGGAAGGGTGCTGAGAACGGGATTTTAATAAAAGACGCGGCGAGTCTTGAGACTGCGCATAAGATCGATACCATTGTTTTCGATAAAACTGGGACTTTGACGATAGGGAAACCGGTTGTGACGGACATAGTGGGGATAAGCGACAAGGGGAAAGGTGAAAGTAGGGAAGTGCTGAGGCTTGCTGCCTCTTTGGAGCGAGGATCAGAACATTCTTTGGCGGAGGCGATTGTTGCAAAATCTCAGGAGGAAAAGCAAAAGTTAACAAAAGTTGTTGGTTTTAGGTCCGTGGTTGGCCGCGGTGTGGAAGGAAAAATTGGTAAGCAGAAGTATTTTTTTGGAAATGTAAGGTTAATGGAGGAGAACGGAGTCGATGTTCGCCTCGCCAAGTCAGACTTGGCAGAACTTGAGGAACAAGGAAAGACTGTGATGCTTTTGGCCCTTCGGTCTCCTCAGGGTAAACATGCTGAATTGATTGGACTTGTTGCGGTTGCCGACACGGTTAAGGACAGTGCAAAAGACGCAGTCAAGAAGCTTCTTAAAATGGGACTTTCAGTTTATATGATAACTGGGGATAACACGCGGACTGCAAGGGCGATTGCTGGGCAGTTGGGTATAAAGAATGTTTTAGCAGAGGTTCTGCCAGATCAAAAAGAAGCTCGGATTCGAGAACTTCAAGCAAAAGGTAGACGGGTTGCTATGGTTGGGGATGGGATAAACGATGCGCCAGCATTGGCTCTTTCTGATGTTGGAATTGCGATGGGGACTGGGACGGATGTTGCAATAGAATCTGCTGGAATTACATTGATAAATCATGACTTAAATTCGGTTTCAGCAGCAATTGAGCTTTCTCGGAAAACTATGCGGACGATAAAACTTAATCTTTTCTGGGCTTTTGCGTACAATATATTACTTATACCTGTTGCTATGGGAGTTCTTTATCCTTTTTTCCAAATTCTGTTAAACCCTATATTTGCTTCTTTGGCCATGGCGTCAAGTTCAATTTCTGTCGTTGGTAATTCGCTACTTCTAAAGAAAGCGAGAATCTCCTAAAGATATGTTTTTCTGGGCACTTGCTACTTCTGGTTTTACGTCTGCTTTTAATTGTGTTGCTCTTCAGATGGGGCTTTTGGGGTCGGTTATTGCGAGTCGAAAGGAAGGAGCATATAGCTTGTATGCTGTTTGGGCGACGGGTGCATTTTTGGTAGCAAAACTTGTTGCATATACGCTTTTGGGGGCTTTGTTGGGGGCGTTTGGGCAATCAATATCTTTATCGGAGGGAGTAGCTGGAGTTGTGGAACTTCTCGCCGGAGTTTATATAGTTTTAGCGGCATTGGCAGTACTCGGGGTTCATCCTGTTTTAAGGTATGTTCTTTTCCAGCCGCCTCGGTTTATGAGTCGATGGGTGACTAGGACGTCTAAGCGCGGAGATTTGTTGACCCCTGCTTTTTTGGGATTTTTGACGATATTTATACCTTGCGGGACGACTGTTGCTGTCGAGGCATTGGCTTTGCATCATGGGGATCCTGTCCAAGGGGGATTAATCATGGGGATTTTTACTTTGGGGACGATGCCGGTGTTTTTAGGCTTTGGGGGGTTAACTGCTTTTTTGGGTAGGCGGTTTGGTAGTAAAATTGATAAAGCCTCCGCTTTGATTGTGCTTATTTTAGGTCTTTGGGCGGTCAATGGAACTTTGAGGGAACTTGGTTTGTGGAATATACCTTTAGGTTAAAAAAATAATGAATTATTGGGCAGTACTATTAACCGGATTAACAGTAGGCGGGCTTTCTTGTATGGCTGTACAGGGGGGGCTTTTGGCTTCTGTAGTGGGGGCTCGTCGGCGATCGGTTCCTCAGGCCTTCTTGGCGACCTTTTTGTTTTTAACAGCCAAGCTGGTTGTCTATACGATACTTGGTTTCGCTTTAGGCTCTTTGGGAGAGAGCTTGGCGTTGCCGCTGCCTGTTGTTGTCGGTTTGCAGTTTTTTGCGGGGTTTTACATGATTGCAACTGCTCTTAATCTAATGAATGTACATCCCGTTTTTAGGCGTGTTGTTATTCAACCCCCTCCGTTTTTCCGACGTCTGGTTCGTGGTCAAGCAAAAAGTGAGGCGTTTTTTGCCCCGGTTTTTTTAGGTTTGGCGACTGTCTTGATTCCCTGCGGAACAACCATCTCAATGGAAGCGTTGGCTGTCACTACTTCGAGTGGTTTTTCGGGGGCGTTGACTATGGCGGTGTTTACACTTGGAACATTTCCTTTGTTTTTAGGTTTGGGGGTTTTTGCGGGTACTGTGGGTAAGGTTTCTAATAGTAAGTTTTCTTGGGTTGCTGCTTCTCTTTTGGTTTACTTGGGATTGTCTTCTATCAATGGGGCTCTTGTTTTAGGGGGTTCGCCTTTTAGTTTTCGGAATGTCCAAGGGAGGGTGGTGGGTCTTTGGCAGATCGTTCTAAATCCTGCGGGGGATGGGAGTCGAGTGTTGGCCGGGGAGTCTGGGGGTGTTCAAACTGTTAACGGGGTGCAGAATGCGGAGATTAACGTTTACTCGACCCGTTATGACCCTAAATACTTGGAGGTTAAAGTTGGTATGCCTGTGAGGTTAGACCTTACGGCTCGGGGTGCTTTGGGGTGCACTTCTGTTTTTGTTATTCCAAGTTTAGGGATCACACGTTCTTTGGCGAACGGCGTAGCTTCTGTTGAGTTTACTCCGAAAAAGACAGGTGAAATTCTTTGGACTTGTTCGATGGGGATGTATACAGGGACAATCAGAGTGGTCGCGAATAGTGGTTAGTGTACAATTTGAGCATGGCTGTAACCAAGAAGATATTTAAAATTGAGGGTATGGATTGTCCGTCGTGCGCGATGATGGTTGACGATGTGTTAGAGGAAATGCCCGGGGTTTTATCCTCTAAAACTAACTACGCAAAATCTCGGACTGAGGTTTGCTTTGAGGAGGAAAAAGTGGCTTCCCAAGATATTGCTTCAAGTATTGAGCAGGGTGGTTTTACTGTGACTTCTTCATGAGTTAAGTAAAATACCCTTCTTTTTACAATTTTATTTTCTTCAGTTTATTTTGGAAGGAGTCGGAGATTTTGACCCCGATTGAGTCTATCTTTGGGAAAACATGGCGGATTTCATCCTGGAATTTTTCAGCAAGGTTTGAGGAGTATTGGCTGTAGCCGGAGCTTTCGGATTTGCCGCAAAGGATATTTTCGTATTTTCTTATAACGTCCCTTACTTTGAACCCTAGTTGGTTGAATTCTTCCTGGTTTTCCTGGGGTTTTAATGAGTATTTGTCGTGCGTTTGTCGGAACTGGTCAAATAGCTCTTTATTCTTTTCGAGCATTTCGTTGACCATTTTTTTGTATTTTGTCACTGTAAGGAGAATATACACAAATTGTAACTCTTGACACAATAGTGTAGACAGTGTTACTTTAGATTAATGGCGAGTTTAGCGGACAACTTAAAAAACTCTTTGGTTTCTGTCGTTGAGGGGGCAGGAGATGTTGTTTCGGCGACTAAAAATGTTACCCGGGATACAATTGTTGGGTTAATGCAGGCGGGTGGGGATGTTGCTGAAGGATCGATGCAGGCAGTTTCTGGGATGATCGCTGAGGGAGTTCATGCTGTTTCTCAGGTTGGCGGTTCGGTAACGAGTGGTGTTGAAGGATTGGTTTCTGGTGCGGTTTCTGCCGCATCTTCTACAGGGGTAAGTACGGTTGCTGCTGCGTCTCATGCTGCCAGTGGGGCAGTTCGCGGAGCTTCGGAGGTAGGGGAAGATGTTGGGGAGGCGGCGGTTTCTGCTGTTCGTGGCGCTATAAATGCGGCTGGGGAAGTAGGAGGGGATTCTGCTGATTTGGCAAAGAATGCGGTTATGGGATCTCTCCAGGCTGCTGATGATATTGGGTCAGAGGCAGGTTCAATTGTTCGTAAAGCTCTTCTTAATGCGGCCGCCTTGCCGCATGATGTGATAGACGCGCTATTGACAGGTAAAGCTGAATAGTGGTGCTCTGATGTCGACTACGTCATAGACGCACTGTTGACGGGTAAGACTGAGTAGTTTCTTCATTGTTTTTCGTGCTTGATGTCGTTTGTTTGGTGCTTTATGATGGGAGTTAATCTTTAGCACATGTTGTGCGAGAGAGGAGTTTTGTACTTTTAGATCGCGGGTTGTTTGTGTCTAGCGACCAAAGGGAGGTTGGCAGTGTCTAGTAAAGCCGGAGTGTTAACTCACCCAGAGTCTGGCGCAGTTCATGTCGAGATCCGGCCGTACGGAGGGGATCCCTGGAGTTGCAGTTTGCCCTTGGTGGGTAGACAGGTGTGGGAGGTTCTTGGACTTCTGCGCAACGAGAAGGGGCCGCGGGGCGCTCCGGAAATAGGCAAGGATCCGGTCACGGTTTTTGCCAGTGGTTCAGTGGCCACTCCCTGTCGGCGGGTGTGGGCTGGCTGGAAGCTGGTTGTGTATCCACTAGCCGTTGGGGTCGCCCCTGTTGACCTTGTGGTCACGTATCTTGACGGGGTGACTCTGGTTCCGGATTGGTGCAGACCTCGGCCAGAGCTGGTGGGTCTGCCTGTTAGCATTGCCACTCAGGTTCTATTACGCAAGCCGGGGTTTCCTCGCATATTAGACACCGTTCATGTTGATGGTGAGCCTGTATCGATGGGGTCAGTGGCAACTCTGTTGCGGCCCGGTCAGAGGCTAGAGCTTACTGACCCGTGACGGTCGGCGCGTAGGCGATTTTAGAGAGCACCCCATTGGGGTTCACCGTTTTCGGTGGGGTGCTCTCGCTTTTTCAAATGAGACAAGAGGATATTGAAAAAAGGAAAAAGGAGCTTTCGGAGGAGCAGTACAACGTTTGCATACTGCGCGGAACTGAGCCTCCTTTTTCAGGAAAATATACTGATAACAAGAAAAAAGGAATTTATTCGTGTGTGGTTTGTGATACTCCGCTTTTTCATTCGTCGCGTAAATTTGAATCCGGGACTGGATGGCCGGCTTTTGATGATCCGGTGGATCCTAAAAATGTAAAGTACGGAGACGACTTTTCCTACGGGATGCACAGAACAGAGGTTGTTTGTGCTGAATGTGGGGCACATTTGGGACACATTTTTCAAGACGGACCAGATAGTTTACCGACGGGAAAGAAGGCTACAAAACAAAGATATTGTATTAACTCACTTGCTTTAGAATTTACTCCGGATATGGAAAATTAGCCTCAATTAGTGTACAATGCGTGCATTCTCGTGAAAAACTTTTTCAGGCGCTTACTGCGCCTCAAACGCAGGTATTTTGTTGCTATATTTTTGGTGGTGGCTATTTTCGGCTTTTTTGCTTTGCGATCTAGTAAGTCAGAACCGTTGCAGTTTGCCCAAGTTGGGAGGGTGGACATACAAGAGACTGTTGGTGCCTCTGGGGCAATTACCGGCCGCGATAGTGTGAGTTTAAAGTTTTTGGGTAGTGGGAGGCTTTCTTATATTGGAGTTAAAGTAGGGGACAGTGTTTCCCGGGGAGTTGTTGTTGCGGGCCTGGATGCCAGGGACTTGTCATTTGCTCTCCAGCAGGCTGAAAACAGTCTTCGTTCGGCTCAGGCTTCTGCCGAAAAAGCATTAGACGATGTTAAAGGGCATTCCGGAGACGAAACTTTTACGCAAAAAGAAACGAGAACGAAGGCAGAGGTGGTACGCGATAGTGCGTATGATGCCGTAATTCGCGCGCGAATCGCGCTTTCTCAGGCGTCAATGACTACTCCTGTTGGGGGTATTGTTACGCAGGTTAATGGTTTGTCTGGACAATTTATCTCAGCAGCAGATATTGTGGTTAGTGTTGTTGACTTCTCGGAAGTTTACTTTGATGCCGAAGTTGATGAGGCGGATATTGCGAAAGTTGCTGTTGGCCAAAAAGCAGAAGTGAGCCTTAATTCATATCCGGACAGAAGTTTTCCAGGGACAGTTGATAAGATAGTTCCCCAGACGACGACCACTTCAAGCGGGTCTACAGTAGTTGATGTTCGTATAAAGCTTGATGATTCAAGTGGCATTTCAAAAGTTGATGGCTTGAATGGACAGGCAGAGATTGTTGTAAAGGAGAGTAAAAACGTGCTTTCTATATCTCGGGAGTGGTTAAGAGAGGACAAT
>MHCB01000018.1 GCA_001816455.1 Candidatus Blackburnbacteria bacterium RIFCSPHIGHO2_12_FULL_44_25 | reverse complement strand
TCCGTTACTACGGATCAACGCTGTTTAAAAACTCATTAGTAAATTTTCGGATTAAGAATTCCGCGCGCGAAAGCGAGCTTTAGATGATTGAACAGTAAGAGATCTGGATTTTGTCTTATATAAAGCTTCAAACGTAAAATATCGAGGTTTGGGAAAGGATAGTGATCGCGCAGTGAGAGCCAGCTACCTCCTAAAATTAAAACGAGCCCAAGTGCTAACATCATCAAGCTATCGCGCACCTTATCCGGCACTGCCAAAGTAATGTTTTTCCAAGTATCAAAATGATGCGAAATAGAGATACTAGACCCGCAACATTCCTGTTCACTGGCTAGAGACAACGATTGAGTGTCTCCCAACATAGTCATATGCGTTGCTGACTTGCTGAACATACCAACGCAGAAAAATCCCAAAACAAGAGCCCCTATAATGATGAGAACTATTGGCAACTTTATTAAGTTTTGGATTTTTGTAAACAACATAGAGTCATTATATCAAATTTATAAACATTACTGGTCAAGTACGAGAACCTGTAACCCCTGATTTCCCACTTTGTTGCCCTTGTGGCGAGCTTTGTACCGAGAGTGAGAGCTTTGCACCGATTGAGACACTGACGAGCCGTAAAACCAAATTTGAGAGCGTGGGACGATTTGCTTAACTTAAGAAATATTAAGCAAATATGACTCACTTCTCCAACTTGTCCTTTTGCTTAACAGAATCCGCATCAGGCAGAGAAATAAGCAAGTCCCAAAGCTGACGTACCCGATCCTTCTTGTCCGGGACGTCTCTGTAGACCACTTCAACCTTAAATTTTGGGTTCCTCTTTTCTCTCATTTGTTTTATTTTGCTGGTTTATTTTTCAGCGTGGGCGGTTATTTCTAAATTACAGCTGTGGTGTTCTTTACACCATGCTTCGCAGGCTTTTGCCCACTTCTTTTCTTGATACTTCAGTTTGCATTCCGGACATTCATACAAAGGCGATTGAGATTGTTGCTCCAGCAACTTCTCGGCAGGAGAGATACCGCCAAGTATCTCGTGTGGAAAGTAATTCCAGGCATCGGTTACCAGCTCGAGGACATTGCTCAATTCCGAAGCGTCTCCTCCACGATCAAACATAGCCACGACTTTCATCATGTCGTCGTTGTCCTCTTCGTGGAAAATGGCGTCCCGAACGTGATCCAAAGTAAAATCACTCTCCGTTTCTTTGAGCATATCCACGAGCTCCTGCTCAATCTCTTTCCGACGTTCTAAAATTTGTTGCCTTGATTCTACTTCCATAAATTATTTCTCAAATTGACTTCGAGAATTCCAATAAGCGCAATGATCGCATCCTTCACCGGATTGCGGTATCGCACTGTCCAAGCATTTTTTAATTTCAAACAAGGTTTTTTCTACCCAGGAATCATCTCCTTTGTGTTCTATCAAATTCACATCAAAATCAATTCGCTTATCAAAAGCTTGCCGGTCCATTTTGCCGGTGCAATAAACAAAATATCCGATATCAGAAACCTTCAGCCCATTTTGTCGCAGAAGCCACTGGTAGACTTCCATTTGTCGCTTATAGCCATCTTGCCACTCCTTGTCCAATGCTTTTACCGCCTCGTCCTTTGCCGTTGCTTTGTAATCAACAACAATGTATTCGTCTTTTCCATTGATCCATAGATCGTCAATCGCACCGGTTACTAAAAATCCTGTTGGCTCATGTAAGTGTCTAATACCGCCAAAATTTCTCCTCCATTCATCAAGTTCATCGTGAGACATGGGTCGAGCATCTATGCCGTATTCTTTTTGAAGCGGATGTTGCTCATTTTTTACACGATATGAATCAAACTCCTGTTTTAGAAGATAGTCCACCGCGCTATTTATAGAAAAAGGAAATCCGGGTACTCGTTTTACGCCAAGCTTATTATCTATGTAGAAACATCGTGGACATTCCTTAAATAAATCAATCTTGGAGCGACTAAGCTTCCAATTCTTTCCTCCATAATTCCACGAGGCATCTCTGTTTGGGTTGTAGTATTCAGACATAAAATTAATTAAGTTGTTGCTTGTACGGCTACTGACTGAGGAATGATAATATTTTCCTTATCGTTGAGTTGAATGATAACCGGCTGTTTAAGCTTGAGCCCTTTGCCAATAGCAATAGCGTGCCTCTCTTCAAGGGTCGCAAGAGTATCTGCATAATCCTCCCCGATATAGTTTTCCAAGAATCCTTTTCCTGTATCATCAAAGACCCGTAAAGCAAAAATAGTATTGCACTGGTTGAGAATACTCTTGCTTACATTTGCTGTTCTTTGAGTAATAACCAAACTCCCCAAGCCATATTTTCTGCCTTGTAAGATCACTTTGGCCGTTCCGTTCGTAGCACTTTTGTCACCCTCACTTGCGACCGAATTCCATTCAGGGATTAATGAGTGAGCTTCTTCAAAAACCAGTAACACTTTGGCTTTCTTCTCATCGGCTAACGGAATTTTCATCAAAATCTTGAAAAGTTCTTCCGCAACGACCCTTGTCTTTTCCGCTTGGGTTAAATCAGTGGTGTTTACATTAAAACCAATTTTTTCACCCCTCGATGCCTTATGGTAGTCCACGTTATAAATACGGACTTGTTTGGTAGTTTCAAATTCTTTTGACTCTGGAACATTGTCAGCACCAAAAAGAAACTGGCATAAATCCTTATGGATTGCTTCTTTATATTCGCTTACATTTCCACTCTTTTCATGATTTTGTTTCTCTTTATTTGTATTCTCGTTTTCTTTGTGGATATATTCATACTTCGTGTTGATAGTATTAAAAGCATTCTCATCATCAGAAGTTATTGCCGTCGTGGCGGGTAAATAGGCTGGGAGTTCTCTTTTATACTCATTGGTTATATCAATACATATCACTTTAATTTTCTCTTCAGCAACCCTTTTCATAAGCTCGTAGGCTAAACAAGATTTACCAATCCCAAGAATACCTAAAATTGCAGTGTTATGAGTAACCAGTGAACTGATATCTTTTATCGGAATCTCTAAATCTGTATCAGGGAGGCGACCGATAGAATTTTGTGCAATTTCTTTAATTCTGGAACTAGAAACACTGCCAGAAAAAGCATAGAAAAGTGGGGAGAAAATTGAAGGCATCCATTTGCTCACATCCAAATCTTTCGTGTCTTTTTTATACTTTCCTAGTTTTCTAGCGATGCCGATTATGAAGCCATGCCGGTCAAAATTCTCAAGGTGTTCTTCTTTCGCGTTGCCATTTATGACTTGGTAGAGAGTTTCTTGTCCATAGATTAAAGTCTTTAGGATTGCACCCTCGCTAATTTTTTGCTCAAGTTTATTAGCCTCTCTGACAATTGAGAAGTTAATTGTGTTTATGTTTGAACCGCTTGATACATACCCTATAAATTGCTCTCTATCCTTGTACAGAGGATTTCCCTCAATCTTTGTTTTTAGAGAGTCATCGAGTGTGGAAATATCTAAAAGGTATACTAAATTTTCTTTGGCAAAAACTGACTTTGACTCAGTTATCATCTTCTTGTCTTTCAGATTTATTTTGAGAATGTCACCGCCCTCGTCTTGCACGAGATATATGCTTAACCACCTTTTGTTTAAAAGATACTTCGTATCCACCACCATTCCGATCGATCCAACATTGACCGATGTCTCTAGGGCAACCAAGTCTCCATATTTTACTGGCTTTGAGCTGTGCTTCGTATAGTCAATTTCAACTTTATAAAGCAGTGGATTTTCACAACCGATCGCTTGTCCTAGCTCATCTCCAATTTTATTTCCTAAATAATTAACCAATTTAGAAACTCTTTCTACCGCCAATCCAATGACATCAAAGAAGGTCAGACAAATCCAAAAAGTGATTATACCTATGAAGGCGATTATTTTCTCTGGCACTGCAAAATATGAGTAAGAAGCAGACAGATACACGACAGAAAAGATCACCTTCGATGCACCAAAACTTTCTACGAACCAATACAGGCTTTTGCTAATCTTTCGCCAAAAATCTGTTTTTGCATCCTTGAGAATTATGGTGATAATCCCAAGGATAAGGATTGTCATGGCATAATAGAAAATAAAAGTGTATCCAAAAAGAGCTTGCTTGTTCGACAGGCCGAATAATGCAATTAAAACAGCGGTCGAATTTGCAATCGCATCTGACGGCTTCGTAAAAAACGGCTCAACAATATATGCACCCAAAATGATCATGAACGCACCCGAATAAAACCAGATGCTGGAGTCAATGTTCGTGTCCCATGCAAGATTTCCAATAGTGCCTCCAACTATTTTGAAAAGAGCAAAAAGAATAACGATGTATGAAGACGCTACGATTATTCTTTGGTTTTGTGAGAGATTTATATTCATTCTCATTTTCTAGACAAGCTTCAGCGACTCAAAACCTTAACTCATCCCACTCCTTCCAATCGTCACGCTCGCATTTCTCCCAATCATAAGTAGCCTTGTCGCTGATATGCCAGGCACGATTACGTTCAATGACGATACCGCCGAAAAGCTTCTTGTTTTTCTGATCGACAATGTATTTTTGCAAAGCTTCGGCCTTAGCTTTGGTGTAAGTTTTGCCGTCCCGGTCCCCGGAGTCTTTAACTTCAAACAAACCGATCCTGCCGTCGGCGAGCTTCACTAAATAGTCCGGGTAGAACGTATAGATACCGCCGACATATTCATATTTAATGCCAAAGTAGTCCTGCTTGCTCTCGCCATTTTTCCACCACCAATCAATTTTAGAAGCGTTGTCGTTTAGGAATGACTCAAACTCACGCTCTGGTTTTGAGCGATCCACATTGAGATAGCACGGATCATAAGCATATTTTTTCGCTTTTATGATTTCATCGGTGTACTCGTTATAAAACTGCTCCGGCTGAAGCTCGAAAGGATATCGCTGTTCGCTTTCCTCGATACGCTCCCGGACTTCCTGTTCTTTAACAGCCTTGTAGTTATCAATCGCTGTAGCCAGCACATGCTCAAAGTAGCCACGATTTTTATCGTGCAAGAAAACCTTCTGCGCCATAAGCATATTTTCCTCACCCCAGCTCTTTGAACCGAGCACTCCCTGAAACCAGAGATAGATGGCCGCTTTGACCGACGGGACCGAACGCTTCACGTTCTTGAAAGGTCCAAGATTGTTTTTAATGGTCTGCTCAAAAAAGACCATGAGCTCGTCGGCCGCTACCTGAAGCTTGGCAAAACCCTCGGCACCGAGCTTACCCTCGAGCTCATCAAAACTTTTTATGTCCAAATGGGTATCGGCGATAATTTCTTGCTGATACTTCTTGATATTGAGATCAACACCCTTGCTCTCAACTTTCTTGGCGTTCTCCGCCGGTTTATTTTTGCGGGATACACCAAAGTATTTATTGGCTGTTTCTTCAAAGACATCATGGAAGCTGGATGTGACATCGCCATAATCCGCTCGAGCTTTGTAGTACGACTCTATCTTGAGCGATTTGTAATCCTTTATGCGTCCAGCTCGCAAATGCTTGATGATGTTCGGATTGTATTCTTCCTTTTTAACTTCAATTGATTTGAGATTGGTATAGATATAGCCACGATTCAGCATCTCGTTGCCGTAGTGTCGTTGTTCCGGCATACGCAAAATACGGCCAACAGTTTGGATTTCAAAAACGATGTTGTGAGTCTCCCGAAACTTCACAAGAATGTGTGCTCGAGGACAATCCCAGCCGGTATCAATGGCTTGCTTGAAAATAAGAAACTCAATCTCATTATCCGGCTCGGCAATCCAATCAATAAGCTCTGACTTCTGTTCGGCCAGCCAGATAGCCAGCTTGCCGTTGCCATGTCCATCTTTGCGTTCAACGATGTTCTTGCCAGCCAGAAATTTCTTCACCGCTTCAATCTTTTGGTCACCAGCTTCTGCGGTAGGAATCTGTACCAAAACCAAAGGATTGATATGTGCCCCTTCTTTTTCAAATGCCTTTTTAAGTTCTAAACGCTTACGATAGGCGGCCTCGAGTACAGCTGATTGTGAGTCATCTTCGGAAGCGGCGATTTTCTCAATATCCTCGTTGATGATGATTTCTTTCTTGATCATGCCTTCGTCAATCACATCTTTCGGCTCGACAATGACATAACCAGCACCGCCTCGAGCCAGTTCCTGGGTAAAACCAAGTTCCTGCTGTGGTCGACGTGGAGTAGCAGACATTTCAATTACAACATCGGCACCAATAAGGTCACGAAGCTCGTTTGCCCGGGCTGTATCGGCACTTACATGGCTTTCATCAATTATCAAAATAATCTTGCGTTGCTCTCTGGTCTTTTCCAATACATCCCGAAAGTTTAATTTCTCGCCGTCTTTCATGATCAGGTTTTTCCAGTCGCCAGATTGTCGTTCTTTACTGCGAAGTTTTTCCCAGTTGGCAACCACGACTTCGTTTTGCACGATCCGCTCTCGGCCACCACTGAACGCATCCTCAACAGAAGTCACTCGAGGAAAACCAGCAAACACTTTTTCGAGGGAATGTTTACTCTGTAAATGAAGCTCACCCTTGCCGATACTCATCCAAACAAAGCAAAAGTCGTCTTTTGGAAGCTCTTTGATAAGACTCTCAATGTACTTGGCCATCATGATCGTCTTACCGGAACCGGTAGGTGCTTGGAAAACGCAGACTTCGCCGGGTCCGTCATAACCCAAAAGCCTGACCGTTGTTTCGATCAATTGGTTGACTGCTTTTTCTTGATAGGGTTTAAGATCAATATTCATAAATTTGTTTGTAGACATCTAATATCTTTTGCGGAATCGGCTCGAGCGTAACTCCATGCCAGTTGGCGAATTCCGTCTTTGAGAGGCCGGTGGCATCGAGCGTGAAGCAATATAGTATTTTCTCGCCGTCCATTTTTTCAAGCTCTTTTTTCAAAGACGGCAAGGACTTGCGATCCAGAGAATAATAAACCGCCAGCGTCTTATCGCCCTGTTGGAATATACGATAGTGGTCAGTCTTTTTTACTTCATCAAACACGCCTTCTCGCAAGCAAAGCATTTCAGTGCATTCGTGCGTTATGCGTGTCTTAAAGTCATCGCCGTTGGCATTCTTTTTTACGAATTTTGTCTTGAAATATTTAAGAGAGCCACCCAAACCAGCTACTTGCTCACCGTTCTTATTTTTATAGCCTTTGATAACTCTCTTAATTCTTTCCAGTGTCACTTCATCACAAATATTATTTTCATTATTAGTGCATAAAATAAATGTACGGCTACCTTCATCCTCTTTATTTAACTCCATCACCGCATGGCCAGTAGTACCTGAACCGGCAAAGTAATCTAATATGATCGCGTCTTTCTTGTTTTTAACGATCATGGCTATCATATCGAGAACAGTATAAAGCGATTTTGGATATGGAAATGCATTTGCTTTTCCCATTATTTGAGTTAGCAAATTGCTTCCTTGTGTACCAGCGTTATATCTAGGCCCCTTCCAAACACTAAAAATAGGGGCTTCAATATCGCCAAACTTTTTTACTAACAAAGCACCGTTCTTTGTATACTCAATAGCTTCTGCTTCAATTAATCTTTGCATCGTGTCTCGGTTATAACGCCAGACACGCTCACCGCCGTCTTTGTCCAGCGGATAAATTCGCAAATAACCCTCTGGCGTTTTACCAGTAGAATATTTCTTTTGATCTCTCGGTATTTCCGGTCCCACACCGACAACCGATGATAATTTGGGATCAACAAGAATCGCAAAAAACTGACGATAACGATTTTTGCGCCAGTTATTTTCTCCCTGACCAGATCGCTTAAGTGGCCAACGACTTTCGCCCGAGTCCACCGTCCGGCCTCGAATACCAATATCTTTTGGTGTGCATACATAGGCATACTCGTGGGTTCTCGAGACGGCAATAGAACCAGCACCTTGAGGATGATGTTCAACGACGATCAAACTCTTGTCATGGCTCGAAAATATCTCATCGAGCAATAGACCAAGTGTATTGAGTTCGTAATCATCGATTGCAACAATAATGGTTCCATCATCTTTCAAGAGACTACGGGATAATTTAAGTCGCTTGTTCATCAGCGATATCCACTTGCTGTGTCTCCATGGGTCATTTGCATCGACATAATCATTATTATATTTCCAGTCTTTTGCACCGGTATTGTATGGAGGATCGATATAGATCACGTCAATTTTTCCTTGATGTGTGAAATTCAAAACCGACAAAGCGTGGTAGTTATCGCCCTCAATCAAAATATTGACCGGCTTTGATGAGTCCTTATCCGTAATTTCTTTGGTGCTGATTTCTTTCAACACCGGCAAAGCATTCTCTGCGTCCTTTTCAAACTGTTCTTTGACTTTCTCCTCATCCCAAATAAGCCCGTACTTTTTGCGAGTCTCCAGCTTCTCAACAATCTTAATCAGATCGTCTTTACTGAACTGTGAGTAGTCTTTTCCGTTTTTGGCGATTTCCTTTGACATAAAATTATTTCTTCTTTTTCCTTACGTTACTGGTCTCCTCAAGAAAGGCGTTGAGATCAGACTGTTTGATCCGCCAGACTCCGAGCTTAGATGCCTTTAATCGACCAGACTCAATATACCGGGTAACTGTGCGAGTATGTACTCGCAAAATATCGGCGACTTCCTCGATCGTAAAAAGTTTTTCGATGTCGTTCATAAATTTGCGTTAGTGTTGATACCATTTTACCCTTTCTTAAATTCATTGTCAAAATCGCCGTCTTTTGTCATTTTTAATTCAGTGACAAAAAAGAGCTATCATCGAGATCAGAAAGGGAGAATCATTACTATTAATCAGTTAAGAGAGATAGTAAGTTTAGTGAATAGAGGGTAAAAAACGGGTCCCATTCACTAAAGTTTGGCATTTCCGTAGTAATACACTTTTGTATCATTACGGAAATGTACACCCCACTCTGGCAACAAAGTAGGTAAAAGTGGTAAAATAAACTCAACAGTTAAATAAGTGCCTCACGAGGCAACCTGAAAGGCATTCCGAGTTCAAGGGCTCGCGATCTAAAGTCACTTTTTTGTGATAACGGATCGCGAGCCTTTTGTTTAACTGGACAATGAATATGAAAA
>MHCB01000017.1 GCA_001816455.1 Candidatus Blackburnbacteria bacterium RIFCSPHIGHO2_12_FULL_44_25 | reverse complement strand
TTGCGTATTCCTCTGCCTTTTGTTGTGTGAAATCACTGTCAAACCTCATTTCGCGGGTTTCATTGGAAAACCTGTATTCCACTCGCGTTCCACCGGTAAAATCAATGGAGAATTTAAACCTCCAGATTGCTATTGAGTATATAGATACGGTTAAAGCTAATCCCGAAATTAAAAAATAAAGCCAGCGATATTTCATCCAGTTCATGTTTGTTTTTTTGCAAATACTCGCAAGAGAGTGCGGGTTACGAATAGTCCTGTAAATAAGCTAATTACTACTCCCAACAAAAGTGTTACAGCAAAACCGCGAATTGGCCCAGAGGTATGGAGAAAAGAAAGGTTTAGTGGGTTGAATAATATAAAGGCTGTTAGAAGAGTTGCTACGTTGGCGTCCCGTATTGAATCCCATGCGCGACCAAAAGCAGATTCCATACTATCAAGCCAGGGTTTGCCAACCCTTAATTCTTCCTTCATTCGTTCAAAAACAAGGATGTTTGAATCCACTGCCATTCCTACAGAGAGTATGAATCCTGCGACTCCTGGTAGGGTTAAAACAATTGGAATTAATTTGTAAACTGCGAAAGTTAGTAACCCGTAAACTATCAAAGCAAAGCTTGCGATAAAACCCAGACGACCATAGTAGAGCGTCATAAATAAGATAACCATTACCAGACCAACCAAACCTGCTGTGATGCTTGCTTTTACAGATTCTGCACCTAGAGTGGGAGGTGTTGTTCTTTGTTCGATGCGCTTCAGAGATACCGGTAGGGCGCCGGAGTTGAGGAGTTTTGCTATGGATTTTACCTCATCGAGAGTGAAACCTCCGGTTATAATCCCCTGTCCATTTGTAATTGGGTTTTGCACGATTGGAGCTGATATTCCCGTTTGGTCTAAGAAAATTGCGAGAGGTTTGTTCTGCAGTCTAGTTGTAATCTCAGCAAATTTTTTGGCTGATTCGGGTTTTGTTTCGAAGGCTATTATCGGGTTTCCAGTCTGGGGGTCAAAGTCGGGCTTTGCTCTTTTGAAGTCACTTCCGGTAAATCCAGTCGATATGGTGTTTTGATATGTAATCAACCCGCTCGGAGTGGCTTCTTTTTCTGGGGTGTATTCTCTAAAGTCTAATTGCGCTGTTTGACTGATTAGGGAAATTGCACTTTCTGTATCGGTGATTCCAGGAAGTTCTACAATTATTTTGTGTGAGTCGCCCTCTTTTGAAGTCCGCACGACAGCTTCCGACACTCCAAAGAGGTTGATTCTTCTTTCAATGGCGTCACGGGAAGCGTCTACTGCTTCTTTCCTGTCTTCTGGGATAAGTTTTGAGGTATCTGCTTCGAAAGTAAGACTACTCCCTCCTGCAAGATCTAGTCCTAGTTTTACTTCTAGGCTTCTGAAGAAAGCAAAAGAGCCTATTCTTATGTTCAAAGACGGCCTAGTCAAAACATAGTTTACGTTGTATTTATAAAAAGAGAATTTTACAGGCAAAGAGGTGGGAAAGGAAATATAGAGGCTCGTTGCAACAAGAATTAGAATTATTAGCAGCTTTTTTGTTTGCATTTTATATTGAAATCAAGAAATTTCAACTTACGAATTCCTGTTCGCTACCGACTATCAAAGTTCTGCTTGAAGCTAGAATCCCTAGGATAAATGGATCGCGCCTTTTTTTTCTAAAGTCAAACTCATCGCGAGTCATTGGTGTATAGTTTATCTCCTGTCCTCGGATCGTCTCTTCGTGCCTTACTATTGTTGCTAGTTCGGGCAAGACTACTTCTCCTACTACTAGTATATCTACCTGATCACTGTTTTTTCGAGGCAAGTGCTTTATAAATTCTCCGGAAAAAACAACAAAGTTTATTTTCCCAATTTTCTCTTTGTTTTTCCTGATGTTCTGTCCTAAACCGGTTGTTTTTGCCACAAGATTAAGAAGCTCTGGGAAAAATGCGTAATCTTCCCTGAACCAATAGTAAAGTCTATTACCCCGCGCCTCTTTTTTGAGCATTCCTGCTTCTTCCATCCTGGCAAGCTCGCGTCTTACGGCGTTTATTTCCTCGCTGGTTCTTCTCACTAAATCGCGGACATGATACATTTCCGGAGGGTTTTCCAGAAATGTTTTTATGACTTTTACTCTGACTTTGGAAACTATAAAGTCTCTTAGATCGGCCATTTTTAGAAAGTATTAGATATGGCACACAGTGTGCAACATAGGCGCAAAAGCACTAAAGGCAGAGGCTTAGGGGCAGTTAATATGAAACGGTCGTTGCTGGATCTAATATCTCTATCCAAATTGGTCCGCGAACAAAAGGTATTTCGCGGCCTCCAGAATCTTTAATAATCGTGCGTGAAATTCTGTCTTTTTTGCTCCAGGTGCCTTTAACCACATCTCCGTTATTGAAAACTAGAGCATTGCCGGTTCCGGTTGTGGTGTAGAGCATGTGTTTTTCTGCGTCATTCAGGCTCCTAAGTTTCATAAAGAGGACGGCTACGTTCGTGGTGTCAAGTTGTTGATCATTGTTAAGGTCTTGGTGAGGTACTCCTCCGTTGTCTCTTTTGTATGTATTCGTTGCGGCGTCATAGGTCCATTTAACCGCATATTGCGAATAACCTGCCCAAAAAGGAAAGGAAATACTTGCTGCTTGAGGGCTTGCACTTGCTTTGCCGTCGGTAAACTTCCAAGGAGTGTAGGATTCGTTCCACTTGTTTCCTTTTTTGTCTTCGTTTGTTAACTCACGTTCGGAAGCCACATCCCATAGTTTGTCCGTGGTTGAATACATTGTGTGTTCTGTGGCAACGGTTCGCCCCAGTCTTTCGTAGTCTCTCCTAAAGGTTGGGAAGCCGATTGAGAATTGGTTGAGGTCGTTATATCCGTCCCAGCCATAGTTTATGATCTGCTGGAGGGCATCGGCAGGGCCGTCTCTATTGGCGCCTCCCACATGGGCATAGAGGGGGTAGTCTGCATATTCGGATGCCATGTCGAGAAAATAGGTGCGTGCGGAACGAACTGGACCAAGCATTACTTCTTCTGCCGAGGCGCCACAGTAGAACACACCCATAAAGCGCGTTATACCGCCTTCTGCGATGGCTTCATAAATTACGTCCGCGCTTGAGAGTCCTGATTGGGGGCGGGATTCTTCGTGATTTTCAATCATAACTGTTAAGGGCCTTCTTTTCTCCCAGATTTCTCGCTCAGCTTTTGTGAACATCTTGCCATTGATGGGACATTCTTCGGTTTTAGGAGCTGATGCATCGATTTTACCCCTTGTTTTGGCAACGTTTTGTGGGTTTATACCTTGAGGGGATTTGATAACATACGTGAATAATAGGTACGAAATACCTGCTGAGATCAAATATAGGCCGAATAGGCCACCTAAAACCTTGGGTGCAATGTTTTTCATCGTTATCATTTTACCTGTGCTAAGGCCTGCTGTTCTTCTTTCGAGAGATCGTGGGAAGATTTTCCGCGAGTTATTGTTTTTACGTAAACTCTCGTCCCCTCACGACCATGCAAGCTTAGTACTATAATACCAGAATTGTTTCCGTCCAAGAGGGCCAGAGCAAAGGACTGGTTGCCTCCAGTATCTCCAAAAGAGTTAAATTTGACAACACCGACCTTCTGGAGGTCGTTCTGTATTTTTAATTCGATGTTTTTTACCTTATCCTTAATCTCGGAAAGATCATCCCTAAGGTCGTCGGATTTAACTAACAGCCTTTCGAGGATGTCTTTGAGATTGTCTTTGCCACTTCCTTTTACAAGTCTTGAGTAGTGGGAAGCAATCCTATAAACCCAAGCGCTTATACCCAGAAGCCAGAGAATCAAGACGCCTGTTAAGTATAATAACCAGGTTGGTGGCGCATTCAAACTTGTTCATTTTATCTAAGCTAACCCGTGGCCGTCAACTTTACTGGCAATTTTTTGTTGTAGAGCCAGGATATTTTTTACTCCTTCCAGGTATAGCTTGTCTATATTAAGAGCATTTTTGATGCTAGAACTTATCCAACCAGTATTTGTTAGATCGTTTAGCTGATTTGTGATGTTTTTTGTTTCTGCTTTTCTCAAGATAGATAGTTCTTCGAATATCTTCGCAACATTGGCTTCCCAATCGCCCCAAGGAGTTAGAGATAAGATGAAACATCCTGCTGCTGCCGCGTCATAGGCCATGTCGCCTGAGGGTTTGGTTATAAAACCATCGCTCCAAGGGAAGCCGTGTTTTATCAGTGTTTCGTTGGCGTTTACAATGCTTGAGCTGTAAATAATTCGCGCTTCACTATTTTCATCTGCAAGGTCTGAGCTTATGGGAATGTTAAATTTTGCAATCACTCCTTCGTACATTTCGCGAAAGTCCGGAAGCGTGCTGGCATATAGAACTACTTGCACATGATTTTCTTTGATTTGGGGAGCGAGGTTTTCTAAAATTTCTGCTATTTCCTCCTTGTTTTGACCTAAACCTCCGGTTGTTACACATAGACGCAGTGGTCTCTTTTTAAAACTTAGCGGAGATTTGTTCTTCCTTGCTTTGATTATACGAGGGTCGACAGGAGGTCCAGTTACAGTAACTCTTTCTTCTTCCAAAGTTTTTCCTTCTTCCTTTGCTTTTTTAAGTAGTTCGATTTTTGTGCTGTTGTTAAACACAGCAAAATGTATGTTTTTTTTGTCACATTCCGTAAGATATTGAGGTCTAATGTGGGGATCTGTAACGACCTGGATTACCTGCCTGCCCTCTTTAACAAGAATGTTTCCGGTCTCGTAGTGAACTGAGATTATGGGTTTTGTTACCTCAGAGGTGGCAAAAAGGAGGGGTTTCTCAATTGCTTGTGTCACGGGGAGCTTATTTCTGGTTAATGTGTCGAGCTGGTCTTTTAAGTATTTCAGAAAAGGGAACCTTGCTATAAGTTGACCTACGGTAACGACAAATTTTAGCTTTTGCCAGTCTGCTCTCGAAACATAGTTTGTTGGATCCGTAAGCCAGGTTGTGAGGCCTTTTTCTTCAGCCCCCTTGAGGATGGCTATGGCCATTGAAAAGTGACCGCGAGAGAAGACTATGTCGTGATCGTTTATACGTGCCTTTTCACCAAGGCTTTTTAAAATATCGCTTCTAAAACTTGCAGATGTTGTGACAATTGGTACACTTGATTCGGCCAGGTGCTTTCTGTCCGACTCTAAGGTCCGCGGTAAGTCTAGTTCAGCATTTGGTATGGAAAGATTTTTGAGCATATGTGTAATTATAGATTATACGATTAGTTGAAGCGTTTTTCTGAAAACGATTATACGATTAGTTGAAGCGTTTTTCTGAAAACGATTATACGATTAGTTTGAGAAAATTCTTATTTTTGATATATGGGTAGAAGAACTAGAAAACAAAAAGAAAAGATCGCATCTCAAAGGAACATTGGCACAGGCTCAGCGGAGGTTGTCAATAGGGGTTTTGGGTTTCGTCTCCGCGACATTCAGAAGCACGGAGTTGAAGCTAAAGTTGCTAAAAGGATCGACAAATCGCCGTCTTTTGGTAGTACAGGCTTGTATACTCCGGACCTTATAAAGAGCCTAGGCTTGGCATTAACCATCGTTAGCCTCGAGATGGTGCTATACTGGTTTCGGGCTTGAAAGGAGGTGACTACTAAAACTAAAACTTATGGCAATGTACTGTGTAAAATGCCGAGCTTCACGCGAAGGCAAAAATCATCAAGACGTCACAATGAAAAACGGTAAACCAGCAACAAAGGCGGTTTGCGAAGTTTGTGGCACAACAATGTTCAAGATCGGAAAGAGAAAGTAATTATCTTTTTTTGGGTAATCTTGAATGCCAAGAGGAACTCTACTTGTCGTGGGGTCCTTTTGGGATTTGTGTAAGAATGTCAGACAGATTCCACAAGATATTTGAAACTTTTAAGAAGAATTACCGGGAGATTCCTTTAGTGCCGGTTTCTGATACTCCGTTTCACGCACTGGTTGCGGTAATGCTCTCTGCTCGAACTCGCGACGAGACGACGGCTGTGCGATGCAAAGAGTTGTTTGAAATAGCCTCCACTCCTCAGGAGATAGCCAGTCTGCAGCTTGAAAAAATAGAGCAGACTATAAGACCAGTTAGCTTTTATAAAGTGAAGGCAGTTAATCTTCAAAAGTTGGCTCAGAAAATAGTTGAAGACTTTCATGGAGAAGTCCCAAAGACACTCGAAGAGTTAACCACCCTACCTGGAGTAGGAAGAAAGACAGCAAACATAATCCTTGCACGGTGTTTCAACATCCCGGCGATAGGGGTTGATACCCATGTTCACAGGATTGCTAATTTTTTGGGATGGGTAAACACAAAAACACCAGAGCAAACCGAGCAAGAACTTGTGAAAGTATTACCAAAAAAATACTGGGTTGACGTCAACCAATATCTTGTTTCAATCGGGCAGCAGTATAGGAACAATAATCTTCTGGCAAAATTCTTAGAAGAAAATAGCTTGCAACCTTAATTTCTACGGTGTACTCTTTTTTTGTGGTATCTAAAAACAAGACATTAGTTTCTCAGTTTTTTTGTTTCTTTGGTGTATTTTTAGTTTTGATGGGACTTTATGGGGCTCTCAGAATTGTTCATATAAGGGTTCGGAGTGTGCCCTATCCTCAAAAGGGTGTTTTTCCGGCAACTTTTCTTCTTCCGGGGGAGTATAGCTCTTTTGGCCGAGAATCTGATTGTAATCCATATCCTCAAGTTTATTATGACCTTGATGGTAAGACTGCAAGACCTCCGACGCCGGAT
>MHCB01000016.1 GCA_001816455.1 Candidatus Blackburnbacteria bacterium RIFCSPHIGHO2_12_FULL_44_25 | reverse complement strand
CTTCGACTTCGGATGAGGAGGTTCGTTTGACTGTCCGCTCGGTTCAAAGACTTATTAAGAAATATGCGCAAAAGGTCAAGATTCCGGTTGATGTTACGCCACACGTGTTGAGGCATAGTTTTGCAACTGATCTATTAATGGCTGGGGCGGATTTACGGTCTGTTCAGGAGATGTTAGGGCACAAAAATGTTTCGACAACACAGATTTATACCCATATAACAAATAAGCAGTTGAGAGACGTTCACGAAGCCTTTCATGGGCGGGGTGGAAAATAGCTTTTTATTGAGTTGGTAGGTCTGTTCGTGGGTTAGGGACGACGCGGACTCTTATTCCCAACCTTGGTAGTTCTTGCTGCTCGACTCTAAGTGGGGAGGAGCCGAGTTTGCCTGATGCAGAAACTGTGAAGGGGCGGTCTAGGTTAAAACTTGGGTAGTTGTAATTATCTCTGAAGACCCAAGGAAACGGTTCGCTGCCTGCGACAACTTCGCATATTAATGTTTGATCGGGGTTGAGGTGGAATTCTTCTTCGTGTCTTGGTTCTGTAAATTCTAATCGTATTTGATACAAAATTTGGGCCGGTTGGGCGATTATTTCTGCTCCTTGTATAGTTGATATGGCCCCGTGGTTTTGAGGATCTACTGGCACAGCTACTGCTCTCATGTGGGCAACATCCCACATTTTATTGGGTCCAATTTGGACTCCAAATTCAGGGGAAACCAGCTGTTCCACTACTACTTCTTTGGGAATCTCGTGGGTTAGTTCGGGGAGTGGTTCTGCGTGTCCATCTTCTGTGTGTACTGTGAATCCGCTAGCAAAGGGGTGTATTGTTTCAGCGGACTGATACCTTCTCTCCTCTTGTGGTGTGGGTTGTCCGCTGATTCCCAACTCTTGTCTAGTGCTCACTGTGGGGATTGTACGCATGGTGTGTTTCTTTTGTCAAGTATGGTGATTTTGCCTGTTGTGCCTGTGAAATTATTCTGATATTCTCTAGGCGTGGCAGCAAGAAGAGCTCAGTCTAAGTCAAAGTACAAGGCCAGGAAAACCCCTGCTCTTGCCACCCCTACCCCGGTTTCTTTTTCGGCTAATTTAGCTTCAAAAATGCCTCCCCTACCCCGATGGGTATCTCGGTCGATTTTGGTTGGAGGACTGTTTTTACTTTTGGCTATTTGGCAGCGAGACTGGATTGTTGCGGCCATGGTTAACGGTAAGCCTGTTTTTGGTTTCCAGGTATTTAAGCAAATGAGCAAGGATTACCGTACACTAGCTGTAAATAAACTTGTTGAGGATCGGATTGTTCTTGATGAGGCGGCGAAACGCAATGCCCTGCCTTCTAAGGTTGAAGTAAGCGCAAAATTGGCTGAGTATGAGGAAAGGTACGGAGGGGCGGAGGCTTTTGAGCAGTTGCTTCAATTCCAGGGTATAACTCGCGAAGAGGTTGAGAGGCAAACTAAGTTACGTTTGGCTATGGAGAAAATGTTTGGAAATGAAGCAACTGTTTCGTCGGAGGAAGTTGATGGTTATGTTCTTAGTATGGAAAAGGTTTCAGCAAGTGAGTCCGCAAAACAACGGGTGGACGCTGAGGCTGGTATCCGAGAACAGAAGTTGACCGAAATTTTTGCCAAAAAACTTGAAGAGTTGAAAGCTGCTGCAAAGGTCCGCCTCTTCTTTTAAAGTATCTCCGGTGTGTTAAAATTTTCGTATGTTGACTAAAGGTGATTTAGAACAGATTCGCGGAATCGTAAGGGATGAGTCCCGTGCTGTTGTACGAGAGGAAGCTCGTGTAATTTTGCAAGAAGAGTTAGTACCGGTTAAGAAAGATATTGCTAAAATTCGGAAGGATGTTGGGGTAATGTTATCTATGTTTGACAGGGAGTATGTGGAGTTAAGACGCAGAGTTTTAGCGAATCGAACAGCACCTTTCTCTTCCACCGGTGTCTTCAGGTTAACACTAGGCTTTTTTCAACGGAAAGTGAGTAGAGCTGGGGCGGATTGCTGTATTTTAGGTGGTGGGCGTCTTCTGCGTTCTGCGGGGCTTTGCATACTTGCAGAAGACGCTTTGGGCCGGGTGTGTGTGGTGGGTTACCTACGCCGGGCTGGCTTTTGGGATTGGCCTGCGGCGACTCCCGCGGCGTAGCTGTCTGGCATAAGTAACTGCTCGGCGGCCTCAGGAGGCAGAGCGCAAATTGCTTCTCTGAGCGCGGTCATGACTTGGGTGAACTTGTCCCAGTCATCTTCGGCCACATACACGTCCGTTCTGTGTGCGTTGTCCGGGTTGTACCATTTGGTTGCCGGTGTTTCCAGGACGAGCTTATATGTCTCGTAGTGGCAGAATCGTTCCACAACGTATAAGAATAACGAACCGGACGGGATGTGTGCCCACCAGCCGTAGCGGACATTTCTGCGTGTGAATGCGGGTGTGAACGACGAAACCTCCTTTTGCTTGTACTGTCCTTTGAGGTTTGTTGTCGTACCTTGTGATTCTGGCGGAAAAGCGCCTAACACCGTAGACAGTCTGTGTATGGTTCCGGCTCGAGGACGTTTGGCGCCGCGGAGACCCAGCTCTATCTTTCTAATCAACGATGCGGATAGTCCCACTTGTTGGCCGAGTTCCTCTTGGGATAGGTGTAGCTCAGCACGGCGGGTGCGTACCCAATCTGCTAACGTTTGGCTTCCCCCTACTTGTTGGGCAGGTGCCATGTCAAGACTCCTTTCCAACCTGGCTTTTGGGCTCAGGGGCGTTTATTGCGCATTACGGAACTGGTGGTATTTTAGCAGAAGTGGGACTAAAATGAAACTATGGGGTGTTGAGCTATGGGGTTTGTAAACGGAGTGATTTATTGGTCTTTTTAAGGGGTCGCCTTAAAAGGAGCGTATTATCGTGTCTTTTGATGGCGTTTCAGTCTACGTCCTGGGGGCTTTCGGTTTCGGATGCTTCGGTGCTTTCTACTGTGGCGGGTATGATTTCTGATTCCCTCTCAAGGGTTGCGACGGCTGCAATTGAATCATTCTTTTCTTTACCAAAACGCATCAAGATTACTCCCTGGGTTGCGCGGCCTAGTTGCGGAATGTTTTTTAGTGGGAGTTTTATAACCTGTCCGCCCTTTGAGGTAAGAATTATCTGGTCTATGTCTTCTGTTACCAACCGGGCGCAGGATACTTCCCCAGTTTTATCGGTTAGCTCAGCAACTTTTACCCCCATTCCGCCGCGTTTTTGGAGAGGGAAATACTGGATTGGGGTTCTTTTGCCAAGTCCCCTGTTCATAACGACGAGAATATCACGGATGACCTTTCTCCTTTTGCCCGTTTTGCCGCGAGGCGGATCGGCTGCCTGTGGAGCAGATATGGGTACTGCTTCCATTCCCACAACTTCGTCCCCTTCATGCAGGGTGATTCCGCGAACTCCTCTGGTCGCCCTTCCCATTGGGCGAGTATCGTTTTCGGAGAATCTTACAGATTTGCCCTTCTTAGTAACCAGAATTATGTGGCTTTTGCCGTCTGTTGGCTTAACCCAGGAAAGGTCATCCCCTTTGTCGAGTCTTATTGCGATTAATCCTCCGGCTCTGAGGTTTTTAAAGTGATCGATTGAAGTTCTTTTAACGACTCCTTTTCGGGTTGCTAGGATAAAGTATTTAACGTCCGCGGTTTTAGTTTTATCAAGAGAGAGAATCGCTTCTATTTGTTCGCCTTGGTCGATATTGATTAAGTTAACAACTGCTTGACCTTTTGATTGGCGAGAAGTTTCGGGTATTTCCCAAACACGTACTCCAAAAACTCGGCCCTTGTTGGTAAAGAACATCAAGGTGTCATGGGTGGTCGCCGACAGAATGTGGGCTATTTCGTCTTCTTCTTTTGTGGTCATTCCCATTACCCCTACTCCCCCTCGGCGTTGGGCGCGGAAGGTGCCCGGCGCGACTCGCTTTATGTAGCCAGTTTTTGTTATTGTAATTATTGCTTCTTCTTGGGCTACCAGATCTTCTTCGGAGATTTCTCCAATAGGACTTTGGATTATCTTTGTTTTTCTTGCGTCGCCGTATTTTTCTTTAACTTCGGCAAGCTCGGTTTTTATAACATCCAGTACTTTTTCGGGATGCAAAAGTAAATCTGTGAGATAGCCTATTAACTCTCCAACTTTTTTATATTCTTCCTCAATTTTTTCTCGCTCTAGCATAGCAAGGCGTCTTAATTGCATATCAAGAATTGCATTTGCTTGTAGCTCTGTTAGCCCAAACTTCTCCATAAGGCTGGATCTGGCAGTATCTGAGTCTCGGCTTTGGCGGATAGTTTTTATTACTTCGTCTAGGTTGTCTAAGGCAATTTTCAAGCCTTCCAAGATGTGTGCTCTTCGCTTGGCTTCTGTTAAATCGAAAATTGATCTTCTGGCGATAACTTCTTGGCGGTGTTTTACGTATTCAACCAGAATTTGCTTAAGATTTAAGGTTCTTGGGATTCCATTGACAAGGGCGACTATGTTTGCGGGGAAAGAGGTTTGGAGGTCTGTGTGTTTGTAGAGATTGTTGAGTACTGCTTTTGGCTTTGCGTCGCGTCTTAGCTCAATTACGACGGACATCCCTTTTCTATCTGATTCATCTCGGAGGTCTGATATGCCGACAATTTTCTTATCGCGTGCGAGTTCTGCTACCTTTGCAACTAATGTCGCTTTATTGACTTGGTAGGGAAGCTCTGTGATTACTATTCTTGTTTTCTTGCCTGTCTCCTCTATTTTTGCAACACCTCGAATAACTATTTTTCCGCGGCCAGATCCGTACATCTCCGGAAGAGTTTTTCCGCCGTAAATTACTCCGTAGGTTGGGAAATCTGGACCTTTTACGTGTTGAACTAATTCTTCTATTGTTATGTCTGAGTGAAAATCAACTTTGGGGATCGACACTTCTTCTTGCAGTTTTCCCGGGGTGGTTGCTTTTCCAACGGACACCGCAAGATCAATCTTCTTGATTACAAACTCTGGGGAATTTTCCTCCTTTGGAGCGGCTTCTTCCTCACTTGTTCTTTCTGGCGTAACGACTTGACCCTTTTCAATCATTGCGACGATTGCTGAGATAATTTCGGTTAGATTGTGAGGGGGGATTTTTGTTGCCATACCGACTGCGATTCCTTCGGCGCCCATTAGAAGAAGATTTGGCAGAAGTGAGGGGAGATACTTTGGCTCTTTTAAGGTGTCGTCGAAGTTTGATTCTAACGCTACTGTTTCTTTTTCAATATCTCGGAGTAGCTCTTCGGAGATCTTTGCAGGGCGAACTTCTGTATAACGCATTGCTGCCGGCGGGTCGCCATCGATTGATCCGAAATTTCCCTGACCGTCGACTAGTGGGTAGCGCATTGAGAAGTTCTGGGCTAGTCGAACGATTGCGTCGTATATTGGTCCGTCGCCATGCGGGTGGTATTTACCCATTGCTTCTCCGACTACCTTTGCGGACTTTGTATAAGGAGAGCTTGACCTTAAGCCCATTTCGTGCATGGCAAAGAGGATCCGTCTGTGGACTGGTTTAAGGCCATCGCGGACGTCTGGGAGTGCGCGCGAGACGATAACGCTCATCGCGTAGTCCAGATAGTTTTTGCGCATTTCCTGGACTATTTCTGCTGGGATGACTTTGCCGATTTTCATGAGTGCCTGGTAAAAGGTGAAAAGTAAAAAGTTAAACCGTTTGAGTTCTGGCAGTTTAACCTTTAACGTTTAACGTTTTACGTCAAAAATGGAGCGAGCAGTAATGCTACGATGTTCGCAACCTTGATCATTGGGTTTATCGCAGGGCCTGCTGTGTCCTTATAGGGGTCACCGACCGTATCGCCAGTTACTGCGCCTTGGTGGGCAATTCCGCCTTTTCCTCCAAAATGGCCGTCTTCGATATACTTTTTAGCATTATCCCAGGCGGCTCCTCCTGTGGTCATTGATACAGCGACAAAAAGGCCGGTGATGATTATTCCCATTAAAAGTCCGCCAAGAGCTTTGGGGCCTAACACAAAACCGACGATGATTGGGGCAACGACAGGGATTATTGCCGGAAGAACCATTTCTTTTAAAGCAGCGCGGGTTACGATGTCAACGCACTTCCCATATTCGGGCTTTTGGCTGCCGTCCATAATGCCTTTTATCTCTTTAAATTGACGTCTAATTTCGGTTACGACTGCTTGGGCTGCTTTTCCTACCGACTCCATAGCAAGACCTGCGAAGAGATAAGGGAGAGCTCCGCCGATAAATAGTCCAACTAAGACTGTTGGATCGGAAAGAGAAAAACTTGTAATTCCCCGGCCGGCTGATAATTCTTGTGTATAGGTTGCAAAAAGAACGAGGGCCGCAAGGCCGGCAGAGCCGATTGCGTAAGCCTTTGTTACGGCTTTGGTGGTGTTGCCTACTGAATCAAGGGCGTCTGTGATTTTTCTAACGGAGGACCTTTGGTTGGTCATTTCGGCGATCCCCCCTGCGTTATCGGTTATTGGGCCGAAAGCATCAATTGCAACTATAATTCCGGTTAAGGAAAGCATTGATACTGCTGCCAGTGCTACTCCATATATATCTCCTACTTTGTAGGAGACGAGCATTCCGATTGCTATTAGGAGGATTGCTGGGAATGTTGATTTCATTGATAATGCAAGGCCTGCGATAACATTTGTTCCGTGGCCAGAAAGGGAGGCTTTTGCAAGATTTTTAACGGGACTTCTGTTCTTTCCTGTAAAGTACTCGGTAATTACTACTAGTCCCCCCGTAACAACAATCCCTACTAAGAAAGTGACCATCAAATCAAAGGTTTCAAGGTCTCCTAGCATGGGGGGGAAGGCTTTTATGTAGGCGAAAAAGCCGAGTATTGCAAAGACTGCTGTTCCTCCTAGGCCTTGGTATAAAGCTTGCATTATTTTGCCATTTTGAGGAAGGCGGACAAACAAGGTTCCTAAAATGGACGCAACGAGGGAGATCGCGCCAATGACCAAGGGAAAGAGGTGTGTGCTTCCTGATTGTGGGAAAAGGAGGTAGCTTAGGAGGATTGCGGAGACAGTAGTGACTACGTAAGTTTCAAAGAGGTCTGCGGCCATTCCGGCGTCGTCTCCTACGTTGTCTCCTACCAAGTCTGCTATAACTCCGGGGTTTCGCGGATCGTCTTCGGGGATTCCTTTTTCAAGCTTCCCAACGATGTCTGTTCCTACGTCTGCACCTTTTGTATAGATTCCTCCTCCGAGGCGAGCAAACACAGAAATTAAAGAACCGCCGAAACTTAAGGCGATAAGCGGGGTTATTGGTGAGAAGTTGTAGACCTCCGAGGCCCCTAGAATTCCGGCAATGGAAAGAATTGCAAGGCCTCCAACCATGAGCCCCGTGACGGACCCGCCTTTAAAAGCAATAGATAAGGCTTGTCCTAGGCCTGATTTTGCAGCTTGGGTAACTCGGACATTTGATCGTACGGCGACCATCATCCCGATATATCCGGCGAGTGTGGAGGCTACTGCTCCAAGTAGGAATCCGAGTGCAGCATTTTGGCCCAAACGTGCCCACAAAAGTCCAGCTAGAAGAACGGCTACTACTGCCACTGTCTTATTTTGCCGGCCCAAATAAGCTTGAGCACCTTCGCGTATGGCGTCTGCCACTTCCCCCATTTTTTTATCTCCCGGAGAATTTCTTAAAATTTGGGAAATAAGAAGCAAGGCGTAAAAAATAGTTACGGTTCCTGTGATTAGTGATAGTAGAATGATTGGATCCATAACTTTAGGTGAGGGGTCAAAGGGTGTCGAAACTGGTATGGTTAAAGGGTTTGGTCCTTCACTAAACCGCCTCACCATACTAGCTTCTAAACCTTTTACCTCTTTACCGTTCTACGGGCTTTGCTAGATATCTAAACTTGCAAACTGGGCGTAGGTTTGAATGAACTTCTTTCTTTGTGGGACGTCCTCGCCCATTAGAGTTGTAAATACGTTATCGGCTTCTTCGGCATTGTCGATTGTAACTTGTTTTAGTGTTCTGGTTTCTGGATCCATTGTTGTGTCTCTTAATTGATCGGCGTTCATTTCTCCAAGACCTTTGTATCTCTGTAGCACCGCGCGCTGTCCGTTGGCTAGTTTTAAGATACCATCCTTTTCCTCGTCATTATAAGCGTATTTTATCTCTTTTCCAAGCTGTATTTTGTAAAGCGGCGGAAGAGCGATATAGAGATAGCCGTTTTGGATAATTTGAGGGAGATGCCTGTAAAAGAAGGTTATAAGTAGAGTTGCGATGTGGGAGCCGTCTACGTCTGCGTCGGTCATTATTATGATCCTGTGGTAGCGCAGCTTATCGATGTTGGTGCTGTCTCCGATTCCTGCACCGAGCGCAATTATTAAATCTTTAAGCTCTTCAAATTTTATGATCTTGTCTAAATGTGCTCTTTCTGTGTTGAGGATTTTTCCTCCGATGGGGAGTATTGCTTGGTAACGTCTGTCGCGTGCTCCTTTTGCGGTTCCTCCTGCTGAGTCCCCTTCTACTAAGTAAATTTCGGATAATGATGCATCTTTTTCGGAACAGTCGGAGAGTTTCCCGGGAAGTGAAGAGCCTTCAAGAGCGCCTTTTCTTAAAACTGCGTCTTTGGCTGCACGCGCTGCTAAGCGGGCACGGGTTGCAAGGGTAACTTTTTCAAGGACCCTTCTTGCCTCGCCCGGGTTTTCTTCAAAGTATGTATTTAGTCCTTGGTTGACGAGTTGGGCGACAAAGCCTTGTGCTTCGGGGTTATTGAGCTTTGTTTTTGTTTGAGATTCAAATTGAATGCTGTTTGTGGGAATCTTTACGAAAATCGCTGCCGTTAAACCCTCGCGGGTGTCTTCTCCTGTTATTGAATCCAGCACTTCTTTCGGGAGGCCGATTTTTTTTGCGTAATCTGTAATCGCACGCGTTAGGCCGATTCTGAAACCAGTAAGGTGGGTTCCCCCGTCGGGGGTTTTGATAACGTTTACAAAGGAATCAACAAGCTCTTGGATTCCGTCGTTGTATTGGAGGGCTACTTCTGCGGAGATTGCTTCGGAGTCTTTTTTAAGATAGATGACGGAATTTAAAGTTTCTTTGTCGCGGTTTATGTGGGCAACCAGGCTTTTTATACCTCCTTCAAAGTAAAATGTCTTTGTAATACCATCTGGGTGCGTGAGGTTAAACTTCAGGCCAGCAATTAGATAAGCACGATTTCTTATTGAGTCTTCTATTGTTTTTAGATTCCATTCGGTTGTTGTGAAGACTTCTTTATCGGGAAGAAACGTTGTTTTAGTTCCTGTGCCGGTTATCGCTTCACCCTTTTTGACCGGGCCTTCGGGTTTACCTTTCTTGTAGCGTTGGATCCATGCAAAGTTGTCTCTCCAGACTTCGACCTCAAGCCACTCGGAAAGTGCGTTAACGACTGAGGCTCCTACGCCGTGCAAGCCTCCGGAGACTTTATAGGCAGTATCACCAAACTTTCCTCCTGCGTGAAGTTTGGTCATTGTTAGCTCAAGAGCGGAAGTCCCGGTTTTGGGATGCTTGTCAACAGGTATCCCTCGACCATTGTCTTTTATTGATACTGAGTTGTCGGGGTTTATTACTGTCCAGATTTCTGTGGCGTGGCCTGCTAGAGCTTCGTCTACGGAGTTGTCGAGGATTTCTGTTAGTAGGTGGTGAAGGCCACGGGCGTCTGTTGAACCAATAAACATTCCCGGGCGTTTCCTAACCGGTTCGAGTCCCTCAAGGACCTGGATGTCTTTTGCTGTATAGGTTGATGTGGACTTTTGTGTGGGCATATCTTTAAAAAGCGAAAACGGGGTCTTTGAGGCCCCATTTCTTATACAAATTATACCTTTTAGGATTGGGGTACGCAAGGGTGATTTAATCGTATCCCCAGCACAGTACGTTACTATGGGTTTGCATAATTTGACGTATTTTGATAGACTTCTCTACCTGTTTTGAAAAAAGCGGGATTAACAATTTTTGAGGTGAGTTATGGTTTTTGGGAGAGCTTTGTCCAAGGGCGAGCTGCATTGTGGTGTGCATGATGTGAGCCGTGCGGACGCGCGCGACTACTATGACCTGTTTGTAAGGGAAGGAGTGGAAGCGGCAAGGGCTGTGTTTCCCAGGTTTGCTGAAGGACTAAAGGCAGAGTGCTGGACTTGTCAGTTGCTCCACACCGGAGCTGTGGATGCTGTTTTTCCTATTGGCTAGGGGGAGGGTATGATGAGCGAAGGTCAGAGACCGGTGGTTGATCCGAATTTTGCGGACATGGACCCATTCTGGGGGGAGCCTCCGCCGGACCCGTACGTGTGTGTTGTGTGCTCCCAGGATCTGAGGCCGGTAAGGGCTCTTGCACAGCAAGATCGACTCGCTGGTAGTTTAGCGGGAGCTGTTGCCTCAGACGGTGAGGAGATCAGACTCCGAGTTGAGGAGTGTGCCGGGTGTCGGTTGGCATACAACACTGCCAACTCTTCCTGACCTATCTTCGAACTGTCCCATGGTGGGGCTCTTTGCACTTTTCGTGCGGGAGCCCTACCGGTAATTCAACATAAGGTCTGTCAGGGTAAGTTTTACGTTTATGTTTTGTTCAAGGTCTGTTTTTGTTTGAATAAGGCATTCTATGAGAGCCAGAAGGGACTCGTGACTCGTGACTTGTGATTCGTTTATTCTATCTAGGAGAGCTTTGCGGGTAGCGTAGATTTGGCCTGTTATAAATAGTAGAGCTTTTTCTCGGTCCTCGATTGTTTCTGCGAACCTGAACCTCTCCCCTACGCTTCCCTTAATAAGTTTTTCCAAAAGTTCTTCGTGTTTTTCTTTTTCTTCACGGTCTAAATTTAGTTCTGTTGCCCCAAGGTTAATAATCATGCAGCGTGAGGCTATTGTTTCTAAGACTGAGTCCTGATTCGGGGCGGTTAGTATAATAATAGTATCTTTAGGAGGTTCTTCGAGGGTTTTTAGGAAAGCGTTTCCGGCATCGGGAGAAAGTCTTTCTGCTTCGTTCACTACTATTGCCCGGAATTTGGGACTTTTTAGATTCAAACTTTTTGCAAGATCTCTTATCGATTTTATTGTGTGGGTAAGGTTTCCCGGTTCTAGCACTGTATTCTCTGTTTGACCGTATTGTGTCAGCAACTCTTTGGTTTTTTCATTCCTATCTTTTTGGGTTTTCCCGACTATTAAAAACGCGTGCATTTGGTTTGCATTTTAGCACGTTGGTAGAGATAATGAGCTATGCCTGCCAATGGTTCTTCTCCGAAGTCTCTTGTTGACGTTTTAGTTTTACAAAATGTTTTGCTCGCGCCTGCCGGCGAGCAAATTAAGATGCAGGAAGTCCAGACTGGGAAGTCCCAGGAAGAGCTTATAAAAAGCCAAGGGGTTGTTAAGCCGGAAGAGCTTGCCCGTGCGATGGCGACTCTTTATAACATTCCTTTTGTTGATTTAGCACAGCTTCCTATTTCCCCGGAGGCTTTAGCGATTGTTCCGAATTCGGTTGCCACGCGATTTAAAATAATTCCCACGTCGCTGGACCAGCAGAAAGGAGAGCTTTCTGTTGCCTTATCTAATCCGCTGGACATAGCGGCAATTGAGTTTTTAGAGCAATTAACCAAACTTCGTGTCCGACCGTTGGCGGCTATCCCTTCTCAGGTTGAGCAGATGATTAGTGAGCGGTACTCTGTGGGTTTGGCTCAGGAAGTGACCGAAGCTATAAAAGAGGCGGAGCCTAACGATGCAGTAAATACTGTTGATCTTTCACAACTGGATCGTGTTATTCGGGAGGCCCCGATTGCAAAGATTGTTAAGGAGCTTCTGGCGTTTGCTGTTAAGGGTCGGGCATCGGATATTCATGTAGAGCCTGAAGAAAAGGCCACCAGGGTTCGGTATAGAATTGACGGAATTTTGCATGAGAAGTTTACGATGCCTAAGTCGTTCCATGATTCTTTGGTTTCCCGTATCAAAATTCTTTCTGGAATGAAGATTGATGAGAAAAGAATTCCGCAAGACGGACGGTTTAACTTCAAGTCTGGGGTTGAGGAGGTTGATCTTCGTGTTTCTTCGCTGCCTACGGTTCATGGTGAAAAAATTGTCATGCGGCTTCTTAAAAAGTCCGGTGGTGTTCCAAAGCTTCCTGAGTTGGGGCTTCGAGGGCGAGCTTTGAAGAACTTAGAAGATGCAATTTTAAGACCTCATGGAATAATTATTATCTGTGGACCGACGGGTTCTGGGAAAACGACGACTCTTTATTCGGTTTTGTCAAAGATTAACACACCAAAAGTAAACATAGTGACGTTGGAGGACCCTGTTGAGTATCAAATTCCGGGAGTGAACCAGGTTCAAGTAAACCCTGGCGCTGGACTAACTTTTGCCTCGGGTCTGAGGTCGTTTTTAAGGCAGGATCCGAACGTTATAATGGTTGGGGAGATTCGAGATGCGGAGACGGCAGCTCTCGCGGTTCAGGCCTCGTTGACTGGGCATTTGGTTTTCTCTACATTACACACGAACGATGCCTCGGGAGTTCTCCCCCGCCTTCTTGATATGGGAATAGAACCCTTCCTTTTGGGGTCGACGATGACCTGTATTGTTGCCCAGAGGGTTGTTCGAAGAATTCATGAAGATTGTAAAGTCGAATATCCTGCTGAGGCCGGGCTGGTTGGTGAAATGAAAGATCTTTTGGGCAACCTTTTCCCAACCAACTTCTCTGGGAAAATATATAAGGGTCGTGGAGACGCCGAGTGTGGAGGTACCGGCTACATGGGACGAGTTGGAGTTTTTGAAGTGATGCCGGTTAGTGAGAAAATTGCAAAGATGGTTGTTGAGCGAGCGTCTGGGGCTGATATTGAGAAAGTTGCTAAAGAAGAAGGGATGATTACCATGAAGCAGGATGGGTACTTGAAAGTGGTTGAGGGAGCTACTACAGTGGAAGAGATACTGCGCGTGGCGCAGGAGTAGTGAGGGGGTAAGAGGTGTAGAAGCTGGTATGGAAGAGGGCTAAGCGGTTATGGGGACTCTAGACGAAATCGCCTCACCATACGGGCTTCCAAACCGACACCTCTCTGTCAAATCAATTCATGGAGATACAACAACTATTACAACTTACGATTGATAAGAAAGCTTCAGATCTTCATCTTGTTACCGGATCCCCTCCAACTTTGAGGGTTGATGGTGATTTGGTAAAAGTTGCAGGGGAAAAAGCACTGATTCCGGCGGATACGGAGCGGCTTATAAAGCCTGTTTTTTCCGCAGAACAGCTGGAGCGTTTAACTGTTAACAAGGAGATTGATTTTTCCTTGTCTTTTAGTGCGGGGGCGAGATTTAGGGTTAATGCTTATTACCAAAAAGGGACGATGTCGGGGGCTTTCCGCAGGATTCCTTTGACCATTCCTACGCTTGATGAGTTGAAACTTCCTCCAATCTGCCACGAGTTTACAAAGCTCAGACAAGGGTTTGTTTTGGTGACTGGGCCTACGGGACACGGTAAATCTACAACTTTGGCTGCGATATTAAATGAGATCAACCAGTCAAGACCAGTGCACATATTATCGATTGAGGATCCGATTGAGTTTATCTTTCAACCTTCGCAGGCTGTTGTTTCTCAGCGGGAAATGCGTGAGGATACGCATTCTTGGGAGATTGCGCTACGGTCCGCGCTTCGCGAAGACCCGGACGTTGTTTTGGTCGGCGAAATGCGCGATTTTGAGACGATTGCTGCCGCTTTGACTGTTGCTGAGACAGGCCATCTTGTCTTTGCGACATTGCACACAAACTCTGCTGCCCAAACTATTGACCGAATCGTTGATGTTTTTCCCGAGGAGCAACAGGGCCAAATAAGACTTCAGTTGTCTAATGTTTTGGAAGCGGTGTTTTCCCAGAGACTTGTTCCGCTGATCGGTGGAGGTAGGATGGCAGCTTATGAGATATTGACTGCTACGCCTGCTGTCCGAACGTCTATCCGAGACGGGAAAACGCACCAGATTGATAATATCATTCAAACGTCTGCGGAGTTTGGTATGACAACTTTGGAGACCACCCTTGCCTCGTATGTTAAACAGGGAACGGTAAGCCTTGAGGTCGCTCGTGGTTTTTCTTTTCGCCCGGATGAGTTGATGCGGCTTGTGCAAGGTAGTTCTCCACAGACAAAAGTTGCGACATGAAGTCATTTACATACAAGGCGAGGGATCAACAGGGAAAATTGGTTCGTGGAAAAGTTGAGGCTGGGACGATTCAGGACGCTGCAAAACTTTTAAGGGAGCGGGGTTTGGTCGTTATAAAGCTCGGCGAGGACAGACCTTCTTTGATTGCGATTGTTCGTGCTTTTACGGATCGAGTGACTCTTGGAGATATGGCGGCGTTTACTCGGCAGTTCTCTACTATGATTACTGCGGGCTTACCGATTACGGACGCACTGATAATCTTGAGGGGGCAATCGGCTGTTTCTTTGAAGCCTGTTATCGAGCGGGTTTTGGCTGATATTGAGGGGGGGTCTTCGTTGGCTGCGGCTTTGGAAAAACACCCTAAGATTTTTTCTCCTGTTTATATTGCACTTATAAAAGCAGGAGAAGGCGGAGGGGTTTTAGACAAGGTTTTGGAGCGACTGGCTGATAACCTAGAGTCTCAGCGTGAATTTGAGTCCAGAGTTAAGGGCGCTTTAATTTATCCAGTTATTGTTGTTATTGGGATGGTCATTGTTGCGGCCGTTATGATGATCTTTGTTGTCCCAAAACTTCTGTCCTTGTTTGCTGATTTTCAGGCCCAACTCCCCTTGCCTACTCGAGTTTTGATCGCCGTTTCTAATTTTACAAGCCAGTATTGGGTTTTAATACTTATTCTTTTGGTTGGGGTTGGTTTTTTCGCACGGTGGTTTTTCAGAACCCCTCTAGGGCGTGAACGGCTAGATCGTTGGAAACTAAAGCTTCCGGTTTTTGGGCCTCTGCAGCGGCAGATAATCTTAACCGAGATGACACGTACTCTGGGTCTTTTGGCCGGTGCTGGTGTGTCTATTCTGGAATCTTTGCGTATTGTTTCGGGAGTTGTTAATAATGTTTTGATTAAAAAGGCACTTGATAAGTCGTCTGTTCAGGTTGAACAGGGGTTTGCGCTTGCGTATGCTTTTTCTCAAGATCCAGACATATTTCCTCCGATGCTTTATCAAATGCTCGCAGTTGGAGAGGAAACGGGCAAGGTCGATGAGGCCCTACTTAAGGTTTCCCATGTTTTTGAGCAAGAATCTGCACATTTGGTTCGTGGTTTAACGGCTGCAATTGAGCCTTTGATTATGATTGTTCTGGGAATTGGAGTTGGATTTTTGGTTGTGGCGGTTATTCTGCCGATTTATAATTTGACTAGTCAGTTTTAATGGTGTTCAAAATTTCATCTTTAGAAGACGGGTCCTGCCAGGGGCTTTCCCTCGCAAGATAAACCCACAAGGGGACCCCTTCTTGGGGGTCCCCCGGCCCCTGTCACCCGTTGTTGTGCGATTTTGATTTACTGGGGTTGACACTTTACTTAGATAATGGATACACTTAAAAAGATGCTGCTGCCTTCTCTTCGTAGGTTCTCAAATAGAGGTTTCACCCTAATAAAAGATTTTGTCACAAGTATGGAAAAAAATGACAAAATCTCTTCAAATCGTAAATCCTACGGATTTACTCTTATTGAGCTTATAATCGTTATGGCGGTTATTGGTATTCTTGCTACTGCGGTTTTGGCGGCCATTAACCCGATTGAACAGCTTAAGAAAGGTAGGGATACTGGGAAGAAGGCGGATTCCGCGGAGTTTTTGAATGCAACTGAGCGATATTATGCTACTTTTCAATGTTATCCGTGGGATTACGATGGAACAACCTGCGCAAGCAGTCCTGCTGCTGTTAGTAATATCCAAATGGACACGATGGATGACGGTGCGGCTCGGGGGGCTGTTAACTACGCCTTGAAAGAGATGTCGACGGAGACTAATGAGATTAAAGCACAGTTTTTGACTCGAGGGAGTTTAAAGAAGCTGTATGTTACGAAGGATGATGTCGATCTTGTGCATGTTTGCTTTGAGCCGGAGTCAAAGACCTTTAGAGTACTAGCAAAGTACCAGCGTGATGGGAGTACAACTTGCACGCCAGGTACTTTTAATGGAACAGCTACCTCATGTCATATCTGCGTCCCCGAATAAGCTTCGGCTTTACACTGATAAAAGATTTTGTCGTAAGTATGGTAAAAAATGACAAAATCTCTTCAAATCGTAAATCTTTGGGATTTACTCTTATGGCGGACTTTTTCGGTAGAAAAAGATCCTTCATGAGCTACCGCCAGAGCGGTTTTACGCTCATTGAGCTCTTGGTTGCTACGGCTATTGTTGTTTTGCTTCTGATCTTTGCGATGGTTTCCTTGTCGGGTCAACCTAAGAAGGCGCGGGATTCGACTCGGAAAAGAGATCTCCATACGCTTCGTAACATTTTAGAAGAGCACAATTCAGATAAGAGTTGTTATCCTACTTCTGAGAATTTTTCGGCTGGTGTTTTATTGTATTCGCGTATGCCACAAGATCCTTCAACGAAGACAAATTATGGTTATGAACCTTTGCCTGGTTTGGCTAGTTGCCCTACTTCTTTTTGGTTATATGCTAAGCTTGAAAATGTCATGGATCCTGATATTACCGCGAGCGGTTGTTCTGCGGGTTGTGGTGTGGGGGGAACATATAATTACAAACTTGGGAGTCCAAATGCTAAATGAAAAAAGACTAAAGACTAAAGACGCTGGTTTTGGTGTTGGGGAGCTTACGGCGTTAATAGGGTTCCTTTTTATCATTGCTGCGGTTTTGGTTTTTTTTGTGGACCCTATTGAGCGGGCGCGAAAGCATCGCGATGATCGGCTTGACGGGGATGCCCAAGTGGTGTTGGCGGCATTGTCAGAATTTTATGTTTCGGCTGGGCGGGCCCCGTGGGCTCTTAGTGTTTCTCCGAAGGAGGCTTTTCCCGCTCTTTCTTGGAAGAGTTTGAAGCAGGTGGATGTGGGGATTTGTGCAGACGAGGATTGTACCCAGGCAGGAGCTCTTGTAACATCTGGGAAGTTGCCCGAAAGTTTTTTAACCCACGAGTCGGTTTCAGGTAGGAGCGGAACTATTTACATTGGGAAGGGGCAAGGAGGTAGTGCGTCACCTACTTACACCTGCTTTGTTCCGGAATCGCGTTTTTATCGAGCTCGTAGTGGGCAACTTTTTAGGATAAACATAGACCAAGAGTTTCCCAAAAGTGGAGTTTTAGGAAGTTGTCCGACGACTGTTAGTTTTGTTGAAGAGGACGTTTGTTATAAGTGTGTTTACAGGTGATGATATTTTACTTCTTTCTGGCCCTTTTCGGTTTTTGCTGGGGATCTTTTATCGGGATGTTTTCTTGGAGATGGCCTCGTGGTTTAGGAATTTCGGGCCGGTCGTTTTGTGATGTGTGTAGACGCCCTTTATTGTGGTACCAGAATATCCCCCTCTTGTCTGCGGTCTATTTTCGGGGTCGGTGTGTTCAGTGCGGAAAAGGGTTTGAGGGTTTACGGTACTTTGCGATTGAGGCCTCGATGGGAGTGGCCTTTGTTTTGACTGGTTATCTATGGCAAAAAGACTCCAGCGGTCTTGTCAGACTTTTTCGGGACTCCTGGGGGGATTTTTCTCTGGTTTTAATGCTTTCTATTGTTTTAGTGTTTGTTGGTTTGTTTGTTGTTGATCTGGAAAAGAAACTGTTGCCTGATGTTTTGAGTCTTATTGCAGGAGCTTTGATTTTTCTCTTGACCTTTTTTCTTCCCTCTCCCCTGTTTTTTAACCACCTTGCTGCTGGACTTTTCTGCTTCATCTTCTTTTTATCCATCTTTCTTATAACAAATGCCCGCGGTATGGGATTTGGGGATGTGAAGATGGCGTTTTTTATGGGTTTATTGTTGGGCTCTCCTCTACTTTTTGTGTGGCTTATTCTTTCCTTTGTGTCGGGGGGAACCGTTGGAGTTATCCTACTGTTTTTGCGGCGCGCAACCTTGGGGCAGGAGGTTCCCTTTGGGCCGTTTCTTTTGGTCAGCGCTTATATTGTTTTGTTCTTTGGGGAGGATATACTTAGTTGGTATATCAATTTATTGTAGAAGCTATTTTAAAAGATGATTCTTAACAAAAAGCCGATTCGCATATGGGGTTTTTCTTTCGGGATGAGTTCCCGGGAGGGTGCTTTCGTGCTTGTCATTTTAATTCTGATTGGAGCATTTTCTTATACTAATTTCATTAGTGCGTTTATTCGCACTCATGATACGCAAAGGAAAAATGATCTTAAAAGGATTGCTGGAGCAGTGAAAGATTACGCCTATGATTTTTCTTACTATCCCCCGGCCTCAAGTGATAACAAAATTTTGGCGTGTGGAACTCCTGAAAGCTTGCAACCTTGCGATTGGGGAATAGATTCCCTGAGAGACATCAAGGACCTGACATACCCGCCTTATACTCCGACTTTGCCCCGCGATCCCCAAGCACATTTAGGAAAAACCTACGTCTACTATTCTGACTCGCGAGATTTCTATCTTTTTGCCGCGCTTGAGAACAGGCTCGACGACGAATATAATGAGAAAGTAGCGTCTCTTGAAATTTCGTGTGGCACACGAATTTGCAATTTTGGTATAGCAAGTAGTGGTCGGCCGGAGGATTTTTTGGGAGGGACTTCGGCTACGGATAGTGCACTGCCCAAATGATAAGACTAAAGACTAAAGACGGGAGACTTGGGACAGGGTTTACCTTAATAAAAGATTTTGTCGCAAGTATGGTAGGGAGTGACAAAATCTCTTCAAATCGTAAATCCTATGGATTTACTCTTATGGCGGACTTTTTCGGTAGAAAAAGATCCTCTGAAAGTAAAGCACTCATAAAAGATTTTGTTGCAAGTATTGTAAAAAATGACAAAATCTCTTCAAAGGGCTTTACCCTTATTGAAGTCCTGATTGCTGTTTCGATCATTGGTCTTATTTCTGCTGTTGCATTGGGGAACTTTCGAACTTCTCAGATTAAAGGTCGAGATACGAGAAGAAAATCTGACTTAGCGCAAGTACAAAAATCTTTAGAGCTTTATTACAACGATTACTCCAGCTACCCTTCCTCAGACGGGTCTGGTCGAATCTTGGGTTGTCCGGCTACTTCTTCTAGTCCTTGCACTTGGGGTACTGGTTCTTTTCAGGACGCCGGCAGCAAGACGACCTATATGCCTGTTATTCCAAAAGACCCAAATGCACAGTTTTATTATTTTTATAAGTCTTCCGCTGATGGTGGTAAGTATCAGCTTTTCGCAAGACTTGAGAATACGCAAGATCCGACTATTGTTGGGGGTTTGTCGATAAACTGTGGGGTAACATGTAATTTTGGTTTGGCTAGTCCGAATGTGAAGGTTACGGATTCTATATGAGAAAACTAGGGGTAACATGTCGTAGCGTTGTACTCGCGGGTCCTGCCACGGGTTCTCCCCCAGCGAAAACCCACAAGGGGCCCCTTCGTGGGGGTCCCCCTACCCGTGTCACCCGCAAGCTTAATGGTTTTACTTTGGTAGAGCTACTTGTAGTGGTTGCAATAATTGGTTTGATGTCTACGTTGTTGATGACTAATTTTGTGGCTGCGCGTGAACGAAGTCGGGATGCCCAGAGGAAGTCTGAATTAAATCAGATTAGGAATGCTTTGAGGCTTTATTACAATGATTTTCAGAAGTATCCTGTTGGAAGTAACGGAACATTGCTTGGCTGTGGGACAGACGGAGACACTGCATGCCCGACTGGCGACGGAACGTGGACTGCAAAAACTGTTCTTTATATGCAGAAGTTTCCAAAAGATCCGAAGACCCAAACAGGTTATTACTACGAACGAAGTGATTTGGACAGCTTTAAGCTGACTGCGTGTTTGGAGAACTTAAGCGATACGAGCGGTCAAGCATCCATTAACGGTTGTGCTTGGGGCTATCAGATAAGTGAACAATGAGAAAGAAAGACATTGGACATTGCCTGCCTGCCGGCAAGGCAGGGGCATCAGATGTTAGACGAAGGGGGTTTACTTTGGTTGAGGTTTTAGTGGTTGTTGCGCTTTTGGGGGTTTTGATGACTTTAGTTTTTGCGTCTTACGGAAGAGCGCAGAAACAGGCTCGGGATACCCATAGGAAAAGTGATATTAAGCAATATCAGGTTGCTTTGGAGAACTTCTCTGGCAGTAACAGTTCTCTTTATCCAAGCTGGTCTGCCTCGGTATCTGCACACACGAGTCTTTGTACGAGTTTGAGTGGCTACATGTCGGGTTGTCTTTCTGCTCCTCGAAGTAGTGAGGACGCGAGTTACACATATAAATATATTTCCGATGGTACAGGCTCGGGGTCTGTGAGCGCTTTAAATTGGGTTTTGTCGGCAAAAATTGAAAATTCAAGCGGAAAACTTTGGGTTGTTTGTTCAAATGGCAAGTCAGGAGAATGGACTTCTGCTGCCGATCCGAGTTCGAGTACATGCCCGTTATGAGAAAAAAAGACATTGGACACTGGATGTTGGACGTTAGGCGGGGATTTACCCTCGTTGAACTGTTGGTTGTAATTGGGATTATTGGGATTTTGATAGGGTTGTCTGTTGTTGCTTTTCAGGCAACTCGCGTTTCTGCACGGGATGCAAAAAGAAAAGCAGATATTGCAGAAATTAGGTCTTCTTTGGAGATTTATCGGACGGACTGCGGGGAGTACCCTTCTGCATTAACTTTTGGGAGTGCTCTTTCGGGGGGCGTGACAGTTTGTACGGGGAATGTTTATATGCCTACTGTTCCTAATGATCCGATAAACGCTAGTGGTTCAAGAAAGTATTACTACGCTCGATTATCTGTAAACACATATGAGCTTTGTGCTTCTTTGGAACAAGGGGGGTCGGCTACTTGTGGGGGGTCGTGCACTGCAACTTGTAATTACAGGGCTACGAATCCATGAGGAATCAAGAGGACGTTGGACATTTGAGGGTGGACGTTGGTCGCGGCTTCACCCTTGTTGAGCTCTTGATAGCTTTTGTGATTGCGGCTTTTTTGTTTGTGGGAGGATTTGCGGCATATAGAGATTTTACGAGGCGGCAGATTTTAGATAACACGTATAAGGAGCTTAGAGTTGATTTAGCCTTGGCAAGGGAGCTTTCGATTTCTGGAGAAAAACCGCCTCTGTGTTCGGGGACTTTGGTTGGTTATATCGTTAGTTTTTCTTCGACAAGCTATTCGGTAGCTGCTTCGTGTGGGGTGAGTGTTAATGTACGAACTATTGAGCTTTCTCCGGGGGTTCAAATATCAGGAATTTCTAGTTTTATTTACAAAGCGCTGGCGCAAAGCACGGATTTAACTGGTGACACAACCATTACAATTACACAAGAGTCTACAGGAAAAACTTTGGAGGCGACCATAACAAAGGAAGGGTTGTTGCAGAAATGAGGAGACTGGCGGTTAGAAGGAATGCTGGGCAGACATTTGTTGAGCTCGTTATCGTGTTGGCTGTTATCGGAGTAATTGTTACCGGGGTTGTGGGGGTTGTTGCGATTTCTGTGAGGAACGCTCGATTTTCTTCTGACCAGGCGCGTAGTAGTCGGTATGCTCAAGAAGCTATTGAGTGGGTACGGCAGCAAAGGGATTCGGGTTGGGCCTCTTTTGCCGCAAGAAGTGGCAGAACTTATTGTATGCAGGACCTAACATGGAACCTCTCCAATCCCTGCACTTCGACCCAAGTTATAGCGAATTCAAACTTTATAAGAGAGGCGTCATTGACGGGTACAGATGCTGATACTATTACCGTTGAGGTGACTGTTTCTTGGACTGATTCTGGCGGAGAGCATAGCTCGAAATTATCAACGATTCTTACGAGCTGGACGGAGAAGTAATGTAAAATTTTTAATTTCTAATTTTCAATTTCTAATGAAAGTATCAAGTTTTCAAATACGAAACGGTAAGTGGGGGTTTACTCTCGTTGAGCTTTTGGTGGTTATCACGGTTTTTGCGCTTTTGTTGATTGTTGCAAACCAAATCCTTTTTTCTGCGTTTCGTGGTTCTTCTAAGTCTGAGGCGACCACAAAAGTTAAAAGGGAAGGAGAGCGGGTTCTTGCGATTATGGAACGGTCTTTGAGGTCTTCGAGGGCCATCGTTTCTTGCACCGGGACTCAGGTTACTTACCAGGACTTGTCGGGAGTTAATAGTACGTTTGCCTGTTCTGGTGTTGGTAGTGGTAGTGGTGTAATTACCCAAGGGGCAACGGCTTTGACTGTAACGGACGTTGATGTTTCGAGTTGTAGTTTTGTTTGCGAATCTATCGGGGGGGCGACTAAGGTTGTTAACATTGCCGTTTCTTTTGCCGCTAAGGCCTCTGCTTCTTCGCCTCGGGTTGAGGAGAGAGGGAACATATCCTTCCAGACTCGGGTGGTTTTGAGAAATTGACCCCTTCTCTGGGGTTTGATAGAGTGGAATGGAATGCTTACTTTTCGCAATAGCTCAGGCCAAGCTTTAGTTGTAGTTCTTCTTGTTTTGTCTGTGGTTTTGACGATTACGTTATCTGTTGTTTCGCGATCTGTTACGGATATTACGGTTTCAAAGAAAGAGGAAGATGCTTTGCGTGCGGTTTCTGCTGCTGAGGCTGGGGTTGAGCAATTGTTAAAGCAGGGTGCGGGTACGACCATTGCGGGAAGTTTGTCTCCCGGGTCGACATTTAATGCTAATGTTACGGGGCTTGGGGTGGGAACCAAACAGTTTGCTGTGCCGTATGCTTTGCGTGCAGGGGATGCTGCGACGTTATGGTTGGTTTCCCATGCGACTGATGGAACTTTGGTTTGTAATAGTGGCAATGCTTGTTTTACGGGGAATACTGTTAAGGTTTGTTGGGGGAACTCTGGGACGCTTGGGTCTTTGAGCACAGCGCCCGCTATCGAAGTTTCAGTCTTGCATACATCTTCTGGGAGTGATCTGTCTACTGCAAAAATTGCAAGAGCGGTTTACGATCCCAATGTTTCCCGTCGAACGGTAAATAACTTTTCTTCTGCCGACGGGACATGTGCGGTTGATGGGAAGACTTTTTCCTTTAGTAAGGAGTTCGCCTTGAGCTCCCTGGGGGTAGCAAGCAGATCTTCTTCGGATAGCCTTGCCGGGCCGCAACAGGTTCGGCTTAAACTGTTTTATAATACGGATCAGGACCACGTGTTGGGAATGTCGGTTGATTATTCTGGAAATGGCAATTTTCCCCAACAGGGAAACAAGATTGAGTCGTTGGGAGAATCTGGGGAGGCAAAAAGGAAGGTTGTTGTTTACCGGCCATATGCGGATCTTCCCCCTGTTTTTGATTTTAGTTTATACTCAGGATCAGGAGACCTAGTAAAATAATTTTCAATTTGAAATTTTTAATTTTCATTGAATTTTTAATGTTTTAATATTGAAACATTCATTTCAAATTTTGAATTGTGAATTTTAAATTTAACACTGCCTATGGCTATTTTAGGACTTGATATTGGCTCAAAAACAATAAAGCTTGTTCAGCTTGAAAAACGTGGCGATCTTTTTGCCATAATGGCTGCTGGGGTTGTCTCTGTTCCCTCTCCTGGCCTGGAATCCGAGAGCGAGAAAGATTTGCTGACGGTTGTTGAAGCTGTTAAAAAATTAGTTGCCGACACAAAGGCTACCGCGAAGGATGTAAATATAGCGCTTCCTGAAAGTAAGGTTTTTACGCGGTTTATCAGACTCCCCTATCTTACTGATCAGGAGGTTGATTCTGCCATATCTTGGCAGGCGGAGCCTTATGTCCCCATCCCCCTTAATGAGGCCAACATTGATTACCAGATATTGAGACGTAACGAACCCGCGGGGGAAAAACCTGGGAGTGTTGAGGTTTTGCTGGTGGCGGCTGCGAAAACTTTAATACAGAAGTATATGACGGTAGCGAGCCTTTCGGGTTTAACGGTCGTTGGTGTTGAGACAGAACTTTTGGCGTTGGCGCGCTCGGTTTGTCCTCCTAACCAGACTACAATTCTGGTGGATTTCGGATCGGCTTCTACTGGTGTAGGTATTGTCCGAGAAGGGCGTTTGGCTTTGAGCTATTCTATTTCTAATGGCGGAGACGCCCTGACTCGGGCGATAGCTTCGACTTTAAACATGAACTTTGCTCAGGCCGAAGAATACAAAAGGGCGTATGGGTTGAATGCTAAGCAAGTTGAGGGCAAGGTTGCGGGAGCGATAAAAACAGTTTTTCAGTCGGTAATTGACGAGATTAAGAAAGCTTTACAGTATTACAAGACTGAGATTGGGGATCCGTCCCCTGTTTCGACTATGGTAATTTCCGGAGGGATTGCCGGGATGCCTGAAGTTGTACCCTTTTTGGCGGAAGCTTTGGGAATGGAAGTTTTAATTGGGGATCCGTTCTCGAAAATTGTTAAAGACCAACCATTGGATAAAACCTTTCTGTCTTACGCACCGCTTTATGGTGTGGCGATAGGTGTTGCGGAGAACCAGTGAAGATGCCCTTGAATTCCCCTACCCACAGTCGTACGTCCGGAATAAACCTTGCGGGAAGTTTGTCTCACGAGTTTGCAAGATTTCGGAAAGTTGAGGCAATTATAAAACGTACGAGTTTTGTTGTTTTGGGGGTGTATTTGGTGGTTTTAGTAGGAGTTGCTGGTATAAACTTTTTCTTTTTGCGGCAGGAAGGTTCTTTGAGAAAGGCGGGTGAAAGTCTCCGTGGTCAGATAAATACGCTCTCTCCTGTCGAGATTCTTCTTCAAACAGTTAAAAACCGAACAAGTCTGGCGGCGAACATTTTAGGGACAACCCAGACCCCTCCGGAAAGAGTTTTAGCTCAGGTTGTTGGGATTTTACCTCTCGGTGCGACTATTGCTGAGGTTGACGCACAGGAAGGGAAATTTAGTATTTCTGTAAGCCTTCCTAATTCGGGGAGCGTTGTGGAATTTTTCAAAAGTCTTAGCGCAAGTTCGCAATTTTCCAACATAGAAATGGACGGGTTGTCGTTGTCAAACCAGGGGTTTTATACCGTTTCGTTAAATATAAGGTGACACATGCCAATATCTAATATAGTTCGTGATCAAAAAAGGCCTGGTGGGGTTTCGGCGGGAGCTATCGCTTATGACTGGAGGAGATTCATTGTTCCGGTTGGAGTTTTTTTGGTGATAACTTTACTTAGTGCGACGTTCGGGTTTGGTTTAGTAAAAAACATTCTTTCGACCGTTGAGAGAATTGACCAATTAAAGGTGGAAAACAGTGGATTACAAGAAAAGCGGGATAAGCTCTCCGGAGCCGATAGAAACCTGCTGTCTCGGCAGGCTCAGGTTGCGGTTCTGGCAGTTCCTAACCAGAATTCTAGCCTTGTTTCTTTGTCCGCAATTCGCAACGAAGCATTCACGAAAAATGTGCAGGTAGTAGGTCTAAAGGTGGTTGAGAAGGAAGGGGCGCAAAAGGGGGTACGGGAGACGGGTTTGGAGTTTGAACTTGAAGGAAAGCTTTTTGATGTGATGGCTCTTATTGAGGCGACAAATAAGACTGCCCCGATTGTTAAGATTTCCAAGGTTAGAATGCTTGGGAGTGGAACAGGAGACGGGTCGGTGTCGGCGGATTTGAGTTTTCAAACATTCTGGGCTGAGGCGCCGAAAAATCTACCGGCGGCAACGGCTCCGCTTGAAACATTGGGCGCCAAAGACCAACAGCTACTTTTAGAGATTGAAAAATTGAGGTTTACTGCCAGTAGGCAGGTTATACCGGCGACTCCTGCGGGTCGAGTGAATCCATTTGCGGAACAGTGAGGGGTTAAGAGGCATAGAAGCTCGTGTGGTGAGGGGGTTTGGTTTAGGGTCCCTTTGCTGCTTAACTCTTTTCTTCAAGCTTAACGTCGATTAGGATTTTGTCAACGATTGCCCGAGCCCTTGCGAGATTTCTTATTGCCCTTATTGTTCGTCCTTCTTTGCCGATTAATAATCCCATTACTTCCTTTGGAGCTTTTATTGTGTATTCCTGGCGCCCTTCGACCTCCGCTTGGGTAACGGTGATGTCTTTACTGCCTGTTAGGTTTTTGGTGATGTAGGTTAGGAGATCGATCATTTAACTAACTTTTGTACCGAATGAGCCGGCTGTGCCCCTTTTTGTACCCATTGGGCGTATTTTTCTTTGTCTACGACAAGGATATTATTTCTTGGATCCCAGTGCCCGAGGGTGTCGACAACTTTGCCGTCTCTTTTTGATCGACGTTCCCCGACCACGATTCGGAACTTCCTGTCGTGTTTCTTGCCGGTTTCGGATAAGCGAATTCTAAGCATATGGAGGGTATTTTAGCACAAACTGGGGTTAAAAGAAAACGTCTAACATCACACTTCCGAAGTGTGATTCTTGGATTGTTTCATCCCTGGGGTGGGTTTGGGTTTGCACGTCGGGAAAATGAAGTGCCCCCGGTTGCTCGTCGTTTTTTGAATGTCCTATTGAGTGGACGACGAGGCCGGGGGCGGTGGAGTGGGCGGTAGGGTGTTCTGGCTGGGTGCGCTAGTCGGGATACTTCCCGTGATATTGGATTTGCGCCCCCAGATGCGACCCGCCGATGCGGCGTCCGGTTCCTACACCGTCCTCTGTGTTCCAGGTGCTGGGCGGCGTGTGTGTGTACAGTTCGCCGGAAAGCACGTCGAGTGCACCGCCGATCAGGTCGTACCGCAGTCCGGCATCAGTGATGTCGGGTGGGTGGGCCAGCTCAGGGTGACGGTTGGTCACTTCCACATAGGCTGCTTGCAACACCTTGAAGGCGATGGCCTTCAGATCTGGCTGGTTGCCGCCGTTCAGGATGTACTCCTCGATGGTTTTGGCCAGATCGGTGAGAGGCTGCTGCCGTGCGGGCTTCTTGGTCTTGGGCATGTCATGCTCCTTGTGCGAGTGCGTTTTGGCAAAAGCACACGATGTGCTTTCGATAGATAATACTAGCACAAAGGAAAAAAAATGTCAAGCTATGGGATATTACTGGGAGTTGTTTGCCTTCCACTGTTGGAGGGCGAGGGCTGCTGCATCTTGGGTGGCTATTTTTTTACTTGAACCTTTGCCTTGGGCGTAAGGCTTTTTGTCTATTAAAACCTCAACCGTAAATTCTTTTGCGTGGTCGGGGCCTATTTGGGAAACAAGTTTGTAAATAGGGGCCGGAAGGCCTTGGGCTTGTACGAACTCTTGGAGCATGCTTTTAGGGTCTTTTAGGGATTCCCTTACTGTTTCTGGAATCTTGGTAAGTATAAACTTGTCGACAAATTCCCCTGCGCCGTCTACGCCTTGGTCAAGGAAAATTGCACCTAAAAGCGCCTCGACTGTGTTTGCAAGCAGGCTTGTATTTG
>MHCB01000015.1 GCA_001816455.1 Candidatus Blackburnbacteria bacterium RIFCSPHIGHO2_12_FULL_44_25 | reverse complement strand
AAATAATCAAAAATTTTCCCAACATAAAGAGCTTTTAGTATAACCCAATGAAAATAAGAATTTAGTATTAGTATTAAACAGGTATATAGTTAATGTAGACATGCCCGACACTCAAAAACTTCACAAAAAACTAAGATCAAAGAAGCTCGTCTACTCCTCCAATAAGACATCTGGAATCTTAAGACAAAGGGCGGGTAGGAAGTTTAACTACTACCAACCAGACGGCGCACGAGTAACAAGCGAAAAAACTCTCTCCCGGATCGTATGTCTGGCAATTCCTCCCGCCTGGAAAAACGTCTGGATAAGCAAAAAGAAAAATACCCACCTCCAAGCAACCGGCACCGACGAGCGCGGCCGCACCCAATATATCTACCACCGGGACTGGATTAAAATATGCCAGGAAAACAAGTTTTCAAAAATGGTCGATTTTGGGTTAAGCCTTCCTAAAATTAGGGAAAAGGTAAAATACGACTTAAGTATTAAAAAGTTAGAGAAAAGAAGGATAATTGCAACAATAGTCTGGCTTCTTGAACACACCTTCATAAGAGTCGGAAACGAGGAGTATTCCGAAAACAACAACTCGTTTGGTTTAACGACCCTACGAACCAGACATGTGGAGCTTAAAAAAGGCGAAGTAGTTTTCAAGTTTCGTGGCAAGAGCGGCGTTTTCAACACCCTCGAAGTCTCAAACCCAACAATCGTTAAGACTATTAAAAAATGTATAGAGCTCCCCGGTTACGAACTCTTTCAGTTTTTCGACGATAAAAACAAAAGACATGTCGTTGATTCTCAAGACATTAACTCTTTCCTAAAAGAAGTAACAAATGACGACTTTTCAGCAAAAGATTTCAGAACTTGGGGCGGAACCTCTCTCTCAGCAAACGACCTTTACAAAAACGGAAAACCCAAAGACAAGACCCAAGTTAAGAAGATTATCTCAAAAACCGTAAAAGAAGTCGCAAAACATCTAAACAACACCGTAAAGGTTTGCAAAAGCTACTATATCCACCCAACAGTTTTTGAAACTTACGAGAAGGAAATCCTCGTTCCCCACTTTGCGTACTACGCAAAAGGCAAAACCGGAAAAGACGGCCTCGCCTGGGACGAACTAGCCCTCGTTCGCCTTCTCCAAAACCATTCCTAGACTCTTATTCAACAACAAAACCCCCTTTCATCCCCACAGCACGATGGTTGCCAATTGAACAATAGTATTCAAAAGCCCCCGCCGTATCCGCCGTAAATTCAACAGTCTCCTCTTCCCCATCAGAAAGTGTCTCCGTGGAAACGTCAAAGTCATCTAGTACAAAGTCGTGCATTCCCCCTACACTTTTAAAGATTATCTTCACACGATCTCCTTTTTTAACGGTTATGGTCTGGGGGTCAAACTTAAAATTTGAGCCGACGATGTCAAATTCCTTAACCTCCTCCTCAGTAGTTGCGCTCGAAGAACCACTACTTACTTCCGCAGGAGCAGAAGTAGGAGCCACTTCCAAACCCTCCATCGAGGAACTCTGCCTATATTGTCGATACCAGACAAAGCCACCAACACCCAAGACAACAACGACAACAATCCCGAATATATAAATCGAATTCTTATTCACAAGAAATCACCTCCAGACCATTCATTCTCAAAGATCCTTCGAAAAAATTCAACAGGAAACAGGAAAACAACCCATAGCTATTTGCTTTTCCAACCAAGTTGTGTTACAATCAACCTTGTTAATTTAATTCGAGCCTCGAACTGATAAGATAAATCCTCTTTCTGGCTCCACCGGCACATCTGCCGGACTTAAGTTCTCTTTTTAAATGTTCCAAAAATTTAAGACAAAAGGCTCCTTTGGGGGGAGATCCAGAAACTCCAGATTCGGTAAACCGTCAAGAAACGGTAGTACAGGTAATGCCGGAAGTTCTTTCCGAGGCAGAAATCGTCCCCAAAGAAGGATGAAAACTCTTGTGGTCAACGATCCCGGAATCTTTATCAAAAAAGCCACACCAAACCAGGTTTTTAACGAAAAGGTTAAGAACACCAGCTTTAACGAATTTAATATCCCTCAGATCTTAAAACAAAACATTGCCCAAAAAGGCTATACGACCCCCACTCCAATCCAAGACCAGGGCATCGAACCCATGCTTGAAGGGCGCGACTTAATTGGAATTGCCAATACTGGTACAGGAAAAACCGCAGCCTTCCTAATCCCCATTATCAATAAGATCTTCCAAGACAAGTCCCAAAAGGCCCTAATTGTTGCCCCAACAAGAGAGCTAGCAGCCCAAATCAACGAAGAGTTCAAAAGCTTTACGAAAAATATGAATCTTTATTCCACCTTAATAATCGGTGGAGCAAATATGAGGCGCCAAACAGCCGAAATTGGCAGAAATCCTCATGTAGTTATCGGAACCCCGGGAAGACTAAAAGACTTAATACAAAGAAGGTCCTTGTATCTTGGAAACTATTCAACAATTGTTCTTGACGAAGTCGATTTAATGGTTGATATAGGATTTATAAACGACGTCAAGTACTTCATTTCCCTATTGCCCAAGGTAAGACAATCTCTCTTTTTCTCGGCAACAGTTAATTCCAAAGTTGGCCCAATCCTTGAAAGTTTCGTTACCAACCCAGTTACAGTCTCGGTAAAAAGGCAAGACACTGCCGAAAACATTGAACAAAACATAGTTAAGATTATTAGTAACGAAAAGAAGGTTGACCAGCTGCACGAGCTACTCGTTAAAGAGGGTTTTGATAAAGTACTTATCTTTGGCCGCACAAAACATGGCATAGAGAGACTCCATAGAGAACTTATTGCCCGGGGTTTCAAAGCCGGAGCAATCCATGGCAACAAATCCCAAGGATACAGACAAAGAGTCTTAAAAGAATTTAAAGAAAGCCAAATCAAGATCCTCCTCGCAACAGACGTTGCTTCTAGAGGCCTTGATATTCCAAACGTTTCCCATGTTATAAACTACGAACTCCCTGAAAGCTACGCCGACTACATCCATAGAATCGGCCGAACAGGCAGAGCCAATAAAACAGGCACAGCCCTAACCTTCATCCCATAACCCCCAACCCCTAGCAGGTTACAAATTATACGTAAATTCCTGGAAAAACAACTTTCTGGAGTCCGTCTGTATTAACTTATAAACATCCATCATCCCCGGCATCAAATCCGCCTCAACCGACAAAATATCCGCCCAAAAACACTCTCCCGTCTCAGTCGTCTGGAGTGTCCTGCTCCTAGAACTAGTCCCGGCGAACACATGACAAAGCATGGAAGACAGGATTTTGTCTCCCTGAAGAATTGTTATATATACGATCCCCTCGTGTTCCAAGCGCCCTTTAATCCCTGTTTTTTCCAAAATCTCCCGAGACGCGGCAGCAAGAACACTCTCGCCCAAGTGAATCTTCCCAAAAGGAAAAGTTATCATTCCCAAAAAAGGCTGCCTTTTCTTCTTATACAAAAGAAGCTCTCCCTTCCTGTTTTTACAAACAATCATGGTAACAATCTTTGGCTGAAGTCGAGGATGAAAACTCTTAAAACTTAAGTAATCCGCGAATATCTTTCCTTCAAAAGTTAAAGCATACTTGCCCTCTGGATCCTTAAGAACCAACCCGTCGGCAATCAACTGCTTCAGGTGGTACATAAAGATATTACTCTCTGTATCTTTCGGCTTAAGTTTTGAAAACGGCAAACCCAAGCTTAAGATAAGCTCTGAAAGTATTTTCTTCCTCAGGGGATGCATAATGTGCGGTTATACTATCACTTTTTAGTCAAAACTTTTTGACTAAACATCTTTTGACCCCAGAACAATTGACTACAAGTCTTTTGACTCAAACTCCATGCACTAGAAAGATCTATTAGGCAGTATTAACCTGAATCTACAAATGCAACAGGAAAGACCCCTCACACCCAAGTCCCCCCAAGAGGCATCAAGATATTCTTCTTTAGAAAGCGAACTTGTTCAAACCGCAGAGTGGATCCTACAATGGCACGAGGAAGTTCGCGAACAGCATGGCTTAACAGCACGAAAACTCGCCGAGGCTCGTGGCCTATTAACCCTAACAGAAGACGAAGAAGAAACATGTTTCGGCTGGACCGTCGCCTTAAACCAACACTCAGTTTACGGCAATGCACACGTCATACAAATAACCCGCTTTACAGAAAATCCAAGTCACCCTCTGATCGCAAGGCTTATATATACAGATCCATTAATGAATACTTTACGAGCCGTGTCCTTCGGATGGCGCAGAGAGCAATCGCAAGTAGTTTACGAACTAGCTACACTAAGAAACGAGAAAATAGAAAAGATAGGAAGAATAGCCCGAGCCGGAACTTTCTTTAAAGTCCCGACGCACTATCTCGTTTCCCAACTTACCCAAATGACTGAACTGGACTTCAGTTGGGCAGGAAGAAATATCGCTCACTGGGAAGGAAAGTTGGGGTTTGAGTACAACCCACTAGGCAAAGCCTCTTTTAGAAACGGTGTCTTAACAAGCATCAATGGCACTTTAACCAACACAGCAAACGGTTCCCAAGTCATACCCAATCAACTCGATCCAAATGGCCACATCCAACAGTTTGCCCGCCACAAGCCAAGAGAACCTTTTCTACCATACTGAAGCTACACGTTCTAAATTATCTTCTTTTCTCGAAGCTCAATATACATCTCGCGCTTTGTTAACAAATACCCACCCATCCCCATAAGCATCAAAACAAATCCTACTAAACCACCCACAATCGGCACCCAATCAAGAACACCCAAAACAACCAAACCAAGAACCAAAGACAAAACAAGCCCTGCTCCTTTTCTCCCCATCAAGTCAAGAATCCTCCTTCCAACAGCAAAGGAAACAAATACCTTCGAAAGCCACAAAAGAGCCATATACCCAACCAGCATTAGTAGTCCGACTGGCAATCCAATTACTGTAACCATCAGTATAACGGCAGCAATCGGCATAACAATCAAGGCCAAAAACCCAAAACCCAAACTTGCCCAGGGGCGACCCAAAACCATGTTACTTATGCGCCTCACAAAGTTTGGTAAAAGTCCCGCAAAAGCCAATCCCACTAAAAGTGCGGACAACAAGAAGAATATATCAAATCCGATTTTTATCCCCGCAAAAAATTTCTCGGCCTGCTGCGTGTCTACCTTTTTCTCCGGCTTATTTTGTATAACCTTCCCCGAAATCGTCGCTTCCTTAGAAATATCCGCCTGCTCCTCGCTCCAATAGGTAAGATCGCCTGCGACAGAAGCTTTCGAAGTAAGATTTAACTCCCCAACAAAAGCGTTTATCCCATTCCCCACACTATCAGCAACAGTCAAGCCTCCAGCAGCAGAAGTCAAAGACCCGGGAACAGGAGTCTCAACTAAAACATCTCCTCCAAGGGCAACAACATTCCCGCCCAATTTTGCCCCCGGCAAAACCTCCCCCGAACCGGCAAGCAAAGTCAGGTTTTTACCAACATCCCCCAAAACAGTCACATCCCCTCCCGCCGCCCGAACATCCCCTCCGACCCTACCCGCAATCTCAATATCCCCTCCAGCAACCAACAAATCCCCGTCGATATTCCCATCAATCCGAATGTTCCCTCCTGCAATATAAGCATCGCCACGAACAGTCCCCGAGACAACAACCTTCTCCCCAGCAGCAAAATAATCCCCGTTTACAGTCTCATCACTCTCAAGTCTTGAGACCTCATCCTCCCGGAAAGTGGATTGCGCAAATACTGAAGAAGAAAAAGCAACCAAAACAAAAAGAAGACAAGCACCAACAATAGCAATCTTGCGCATACTAACCTTCCGCATACTAACTAAACGTTATTCCCTCCCATTCGCTTTGTCAATTAATCCGTCCTAGAGGTAATTCCTTTCAACTCTCGCACTTCAAAAGCATTACCTGCACCCTCAAGCACAGCAAAAGCACAATCACTAACATCAATCTCTCCGAAGTTTAAAATCTCTCTGAAGATTGTTCGAATCTGTCCACCATGAGTAATCACAGCTACTGCTTCTTTTCCTGAACCCCTCACTTGCTCAAATGCCGCCACGACCCGCTTTTTAAAATCTTCATAGCTTTCCGCAGCTTCAATTGTGTTTTTGTAATCTTTTACTTCTTGAACAACCTCAGGATATTTCTCTTTTGCTTCTGCTTTTACTATCCCTGTCAAAATCCCATACTGATTTCGCTCCTTTAATTCGGGGATAGTCTCTACGGTAACATTTAACTCGTTATTAACAATCTGCGCGGTTTCTTGAGCACGAGCAAGCGGGCTGCAAAAGATCATTTTTATTCCACGACCAGATAGGGCCTCCGCCAATTCCACCGCCTGCCGTCTCCCTTCATCCGACAAAGAGTCATCATAATCTCCTCCGTATCTGTCTTCCACATCCCCACTAGTCTGTCCATGCCGTATAAGATAAATTGTGTTTGCCACAACAGAAAGTATACCAAACCAACACTTGGTGTTGACTAGGTAGAAACCTCGGGATCGGGAAGAAGCTCATCCAAAACCCGTCTTGCCTGCTCCCACTGTCCTGGAAATATAAAATGTCCGGGGAGTTCTTCTCGACTAACCCACTTAAACTTCCCTATTTCCGATTGGTTAGGCCTAATATCCTCTAACTTTCCAGTAAACTGCACTAGAAACTGACTCTGAATTTGCCCTCTATACGCTGGATCTCGCCCACCACCCTTGTTGTATCTTTGCACAATCTCAGGGCTTGGAAAATCATACACATTAAGATACCTGCTCTCTCCCACAATCTTAAACTGATCAGTCCCCAACTCCTCCTTGAGTTCCCTCAAAAGTGCTTGTGCGGGAGTCTCCCTAAGCTCAACTCCTCCCCCAGGGAACCTCCATCCATTTTTAGGATAGGTCACCATCTGCACAACCAAAAATTTCCCTTCATCGTTAACAATTATCCCAATAACCCCAGGCCGATATGGCAACCTTTCCCGGGGAGCAAGAAGATTAACCTCAGCAATTGACGCCATAGGGATGAATTCTAACTTAAATCCCAAAACTATTCAAAAAAGCCTGCACCAAGCCTAATCAACTTATCGTCCCCATCTTTTGGATTTCCACGCCCATCAGTATTGTTTGTCAAAATATAAAACTGTCCGTCAGGTCCACGAGTAATCATCCTAATCCTCCCAAATTCCCCTTTAAAATGCGTGGTTAACTGTGAAGAACTAATTTTGTACTGGTAAATTGCCTCCCCGGCAAGCCCAGCAAACAAAACACTATCGTTGTAAAAAACAGCCCCCGATGGCGCCCAGGTGTCTTCCCCCGAATGAACAACCGGCTTTTCTGTTCCTTCTTTCTGTCGATCCGCTCTATCCGGCCAACCATAGTTTTTTCCTTTTTCGATTCTATTCAGCTCGTCAAATCCAGTCTGCAAGCCCGAAGGTCCATGCTCCGTCGCCCAAAGTTGTCCCTTCTCGTCCCAGGCCAAACCCTGAACATTCCTATGTCCGTAAGAATACACAGCATTGCCAAAAGGATTACCCGACGGCATCGCTCCATCCTCCGTAACCCGAAGTATTTTTCCGTTTAGAGACTTCGTGTCCTGTGCCAACTTTTGATTCTCAGCATCCCCAGTTCCAATATAAAGATAATAGTCGGGACCAAACGCAATTCGTCCTCCATCATGATTTGAAGATCCCAAAATACCATCAAGAACAACTAACCTCTCGGAGAGCTCACCTCCTTCAAATTTATATCGCTCAACTCGATTCATTAAACCGGAACTTCCTCGATAAGTTGAATACAAATACAAAAAATGGTTCTCGGAAAACTTCGGATGGACAGCCAAACCCAAAAGCCCCCCTTCTCCCTTGTGCACAACTCCTTGGACAGCAATTTTCCTCCGATCCTTCCCAACCAACAAAAGATTCCCTGGCCGCTCGGTAATCAACATCTCACCGCCGGGCGAGGCGGGCAAAAACACAATCTCCCATGGAATGTTTAAACCTTCCATTACAACCTCCCTGCTTATCTGTCTAGTATCCGAAGAGGTCGGAGTCGGTTCTTTACCAACAGAAGGAACCATCGGAGACGTCGGCTTCTTCCAAAAAACAACAATAATAACCAAAGCCCCAAGAAGAAAAAAGGAAAACTTTTTCATGACCCCTAAACTTTACCTTTTCAGATAGACCCTTCGCAAGCTACCTAAAAGGTAGGGCATGTCAATCTTCTACCATTGACATCATGTACACAATCATGTACAGTAGATTTATGATTAAAACCCTCCCCATCACCAAAGCCCGCGAAGAACTCCCAACTCTCGTTGACCGTGCAGATAAATTGCTTGAGGAGTACACAATTACAGTAAACGGCCAACCCAAAGCCGTCATTATATCCGCCAAGGAGCTTGATTCTCTAAAGGAAACCCTTGACATTCTCTCCAACTCACGACTGATGGCCGACATAAAGGAAGGTGAGGAGCAAATCGCCCGTGGAGAATACCTGACAGAGAAGGAATTCAAAAGACAAACGGGCTGGTAATGTACAAACTTCTTATCTCCCCCAAGTTCGCCAACAGCTTTGAGAAATTACCCCCGCGAATCCAAGACGCAGTGCGAAGAGCCCTTCAAGAAATAAAAGAAGTTCCCTATCAAGGAAAGCCACTCATCCGAGAACTCACGGGTCGACGAAGTTGGCGTGTGGGAGTTTATCGCATAATCTACCGAATAAAGAAAAAAGACAAAGTGGTTTTAGTGATTGCAATAGACCACAGATCAAGAATCTACAATTAATATCTATCATTCATATAAACACCCATTGGAAGTTCTAGCAGCATCTGAACAAGCCTTTTCTCACGAGTCTCAGGAAGCCGTGCTTCCCCAATCCACTGCAAATATCCCTTCCTTTTGAAAAATGGATACTTATTAAATTTGTCCAATAGTTTTTCCTCAACAAGTCTCTTTTTTATATTAGCAGGTATAGCAAGTTTCTTCGTTTGAGAAACCCGAACAACCGGTTTCCTCCCCGCCTCATCAATTCTTATTGCCTCCCGCACATACAACATCAAGTCTCTTTCGCTTCTGTTAACTTCCGAAGCATCCGTAAACTTAATCATCCGATTGTTCAAATTATCTTCTCCGTGATTAAAAAGTTTCTTGGAGTCGCTCATTCCAGCGCCATTTGGAAAAACAAACGAGACATGTCTTAAAAACGGCCAAATCGCACAAATCATTCCGCGTTTGATAAACGTAGGTTTACCCCATTTAGTAGTAACCTCAAGCGCTGGATCCGCCCTATAAACTATCTCCACAAGCTTCTTACAAATTGGCCGCGCAAAGGGCTGTGCTTTCTTGATCTCCTGCTCAAGCAACCTGTTCGCCCTAGTCATCATCTGCCCTATTATACGCCAGTTGAGACGTTTTTCCTAAAACGGATATACACTTAGTTTGAGAAAATTCATATTTTCGATATACGCCTAGTTTGAGAAAATTCCCTACTGCGAAGCAGCAAGGTTCTGTCTTCAGGTTCTTAACTGCGAAGCAGCAAGGTTCTGTCTTCAGGTTCTTATTTTCAATATACGCCAGTTGAGACGTTTTTCCTAAAAACGACCAAGCTCCTTGGAGTTTTTCTTAAGCCAAGCAGCAATCTGTTCAATAGTAAGCTTCGTGTTCTCCACCTTTTTGGTAAACAAAAAAGATGCCCTATGTAAGTTCGCCAACTCAAACCCATTCAACTCCAAAAAGATTCCAGCCGAGGCATAGGCTGTACGCTTATTCCCATCAACAAACGGGTGATTCTTAAGAAGAGAATGCATTAAGGCTGCAGCTTTTTCAAAAACCGTTGGGTAAAAATCCTCTCCCGCAAAACTGGCCTGAGGTCTGGCAACCGCAGATTCCAAAAGTCCCACATCACGAAGCCCATGGGCACCACCATATCTTTTTATCATCTGGTCGTAGATCGCCAGTACCTGTTCGGTGGTTAGATATTTCAGCGCTTGGCGAGCCCTCTTAACACGTCTTCGTGTTCTCGCGCAAAAGTATCCACCATCTCCATAAACTTAGGGGTAACACCAGAAACGCGCTTTTTCCTTTTAGGAGAGATGGTTATCTTACCTTTTTCCTTTGTCACAACTATTTCGGACCCGTCCCGAATACCCAGATCCCGCGCAAACTGCTTAGGCACAGTCACAGCAATAGAATTTCCGTTTTTGTAAACCTTTTGAATAAACATGTAAGTACAGTGTACTGACAATATACTGACTTGTCAAGTGGGGCTACTTTTCCGAGGGAATCACAATCCAAAGAAGAACATACGAAAGGAATCCCGGAAAGCCTCCGGGTATTAAAAGAAAAATCCAAATTACTCGAATCAGAGCAACATTCACTCCAAACCTACCGGCAATTCCCGCACAAACTCCCCCAATAATCCTCCCTTTTACGGGCCGTACCAGTTTATCCGTTAGACGCGCAGCCATTACAAGATAAATAATACCATACTATTCATAACGCAATGCCTGAATTGGATTAAGTCTTGCAGCCCGTATCGCCGGCGCAACCCCAAAGACAACTCCAACAAGAGTTGAAAAACCAAAAGATAACAAGACCGACCATAAAGGCACGACGGTTGTAATAAATTGATTGGCAACAAGGGAGAGGAGTATTCCGACAATTATTCCAATAACGCCGCCCAGTCCCGATAAAGTCACAGACTCCAAAAGAAACTGATTACGAATATCCGCCCTTTTTGCTCCCAGCGCCTTCCTTAAACCAATCTCCCGAGTACGCTCCGTAACCGAAACCAACATTATATTCATAACCCCAATTCCTCCAACCAAAAGAGAAATTGCAGCAATTCCTCCGAGAGCAATCGTCAAAACATTAGTAATTTGAGAAACAGTTGACAATGTTTGCTCCTGTGTCTGAACCGTAAAATCATCCTCATCCAGTCTACCCAAAAGAATCGTCTCCGCCTTCTTTTTAACAATCTCCACGTTCTCCGGAGCACTTGCCGCAACATAGATCGAGTTAACATTCTGTATCCCAAATTCCCGCAAAGATGCTTCCAAAGGAATAACTGCAACATTATCCTGGTCTATTCCAAAGTTTGACCCCTGAGCCTTCAAAATCCCAATAACCTTATACCTTGAGTTGGCAATCACAACACTTTTACCCAACGGATCAGAAGTTCCAAATAAATTCTCTGCCAATGTCGGCCCAATAACAGTAACCTTAAGACCAGAATTTCCCTCAGACAAACTATAAAACCTTCCCTTTTCGACCTTCAAAGCCTTAATAATTGAAGGGTAGTTGGGTTGCGCGCCAACAACAGTTACACTCTTACTTTCCTTATTAAGATATTTTACCCTCGCCGCCCGTTGGGTAACTGCCGAAACCTGCGCGCTGGAAACCAATTTGTTAGAAAGATTAACCGAATCCTGAAAAGTCAATTTATTAACCTGGCTTCCTCCCGGCCCTCTCCCTCCCCCAACTTGCCCCGGGATAACAAACATAATGTTTGACCCTAAACTTGAAATCTCATTAGTTATAAAAGTTTTCAGACCGGTGACAAGAGAAACAAGAAGTATTACAGACATAACTCCAATAACGATCCCCAAAATTGTCAAGGAAGATCTGAGTTTGTTTGCAAGAATCGCAAACAAAGATAGTCGTAAGGTCTCTAAAAATTGCATCTAAGATAACTTTCCATCGCGAACCGTGTATATACGTTTTGCGTTTCTGGCAACATTTCTATCATGCGTAATGAGGATTACAGTCTTACCCTCCTTGTGAAGCTTCCTAAAAATGGAAATCACAACTTTTCCACTTTTTGAATCCAGGTTCCCAGTTGGTTCATCCGCCAGAATTACTTCAGGATTGGAAACGATTGCTCGCGCAATTGCTACTCTCTGTTGCTGCCCCCCCGAAAGTTGATTAGGACGTGAGTTCAATTTATCCCCCAAACCCACCTCCTCCAAAGAAGCCTGCGCACGCGCCTTTCTATCCCCGCCCGAAACACCCGCATAAACTAAAGGAAGGGATACGTTGTCTAATGCCGTTGTACGAGATAAAAGATTAAAATTCTGAAACACAAATCCAATTTTAAGATTCCTGTATTCTGCCAAATGATCATCGGACATCTTGCCGGTCTCACGAGAATCAAGCTCATACATCCCCGATGTAGGCGTATCCAAAAGCCCCAAGATGTTCATTAATGTAGACTTGCCGGACCCAGAAGGGCCAACAATCGCCACAAATTCACCCTTTTTAATACTCAAGTTAACGTTCCTCAAAGCATAAAAAGCAACCCCACCAGTATCGTAAACCTTGGAAACATTTTTTAACCTAACCAAGCTCATTTTTGCCTACCTCCTAAAAAACGAAAAGGCTCCTTTCCTAGGCTCCCTATAAGCACTCGGATTAGTAACAACAGTCTGATTTTCCTGAAGACCACCCAAAACTTCCAAGCTCGCATCAGATTCAACCCCCAAAGAAACGTCCACAAGTTTTATAACCTTCCCGTCTTGAATTAAAACCTTATTGTCCTCTCTTAACCACTCCCGAGATATAGAAAGCACGTTT
>MHCB01000014.1 GCA_001816455.1 Candidatus Blackburnbacteria bacterium RIFCSPHIGHO2_12_FULL_44_25 | reverse complement strand
TTTGAAGCTTTATGTTCCTCACAAAGATTCTTATAGTGCTCCGACCTTGGGTTGTGATCGCTTGAGGTTTTTAATTATTGAACCGGAGCATGGAAAGGATGAGATTTTTGATGAGTGGCTTGTAGAGGTCACAGAAGGCACTGTCTTTTTGGAAACAACAGATATTGATGGGGTTGTTATTGAAAAAAGAAGGTTGAAAAGGAAGGAAGAGTTGTAAGTCTTCCTTGGGCTTTAAAATGAGATCAAGTCAAGGAGTTGGGAGGTAAAGGTTTGATTGGTTTTGACTTGGTCTCCGGTTTCTGCTGAGACATACACTGTTTTTGATATGGAGACTGGGGCAAAGCCGAGGAATCTTTGGCGACTTGCGCCCTGAACTTCGTAGACTGGTTTGTTGTCAAGTTCGGTGAGGGATATTGCCATCTGTTCTGTTGTTGTTCCTTCTTGTGTTGTTGTAGTTGTTTGTAGATCTGTAAAGACTTTGTTCTCAATAAGTTTTTGGGCTGCTTCATCTGGGAGAACGGCAATTTCTTTCTCTCCATTCGCGGTTTGAACAGTGAAACTTTTTGTTGCCATATTAAAGGAGATGGGGAGTTTTGTGTTTGCCTCGACTTGTCCTCTCTTGAGGCTAAAAACGTCTCCGTTTTGCGCAACTTCTGACCCTGTTACGAGTTTTACTGCGGCGTTTATTTTTTCAAATTCTGCTTTGTCGATTGGTACCTGGGTTCCATCGGGTCTGACTGCGGTAAGTGGAGAATTGGGACCTTTTCCCCAAAGCTGGAGTCTGGTATTTCCTTCGTTGAGGTCTATGTTTGCGCCTCCACTTGATGCGGTTACATTAAAGTTTCCTTGAATGGTAGGGAAGAGATCGACGGGGGGCATTGAAAAGAAGTTGGTTCCGAATCTGGTGCCAGTGTTACTGTTTTGCCCAGCTCCTGTTTGCTGGTTTTGGCCTGTGCTGCCGCCTGCTTGCCCAGTTCCGGCATTTCCAGCTTGTCCGATTTGTCCTTGGGAGTTTTGGCGGTCAAGAAACTCGGGAGGAAGGCTCCCGTTGATTTGGAATCCAAATTTACTTGCTTCTTGTTCGTACTTTTTCTGGAATTGTTGATACTGTTCTTGTGAGAACTGTGGGTTATAAACGTTTTGATTCTGTTGGCCGCCGGTACCCTGTTGTCCACCTTGACCCGTTCCTTGATATTGGTTTTGTTGTTGGGGACCGTTTTGTCCGGACGGCTGATATTGCTGAGTTCTTTGTTGCTCTCCTTGTTGTTGATATTTTTGATAGGTTTGTTTTTGCTGCTCGGGGGATTGCTGGTTGTATTGTTGATATTGCCTTTGCTCTTCGGTATTTTTGGGCTGGTATTGTTGTGCACCTTGTCCGGATCCGGGTTGGGGGTTTGAATAACTGCCGCCTGATCCGGGTTGGGGTGCTTGGTTTTGTTGAGGCTGGTTTTGTTGCTGTGGAGCTGGTTGACTTTCACCTCCACCACCGCTTGGGGGTGCGCTCCCACCGCTGTCTCCGCCGCCGCTTGGAGGGGCGCTTCCGCCACCTCCACCACCATCTCCACCAGGGGGAGCTTGGGCTATTAGTGACGATTCTTCTCCTAATACGTGCTGTTTGTCATAGACGGATTTTGCTGCGAGAGCAACGGTTCCGAGTGCGATTAGTAATAGTATTGGTAGGATTACGAAACCAGAGGAGCTCTTTTTTGGGGCAGGTTTTACCATCTATAATTGATTAGAGCAACATTTTATGAGTTTTGTCAAGATGTGGACTTGCGACGGCGGGCCAGACCAAACGAGTAGCGACCATTTTTTCTAAAACTGGATTTTGACAATTTGGGGTGATATACTACACTTGTCGGTTTTGGTGCGTGGAGCAGCAGAGGTTTATTCCCAAGTTTGCCTTCTCACTTTAGCAGAACTAGACACGATAGGTGGTGAGAAATTTTTGATCAAACTTTTTGTAGGTAATCTTCCTTATCAAACTACTTCGGAGGATCTCCGCCAACTTTTTTCCCAAGCAGGGACTGTGTTAACGGCTGATGTTGTTATCGATCGTATGAACGGCAGGTCTCGTGGATTTGGATTTGTTGAGATGGAATCTGATGAAGACGGCCAGAAAGCTATTGCCCAATTTAATGGGTACGATATAGAAGGCCGAAAATTAGTAGTTAATGTGGCTCGTCCAAAAGAGGACAGACCCCAATCTACTGGTTACGGGAATAGGGAGTGAGCCCTGGTGTTGTAGATAATTTGCAATGAGTGCTACAATGGATTTGCTGTGGCGATTAGGCCTGTCAAATTCTTAAATCGTGCTTCTTGGAAGAGTTATTCTCGTGCTTTTGTTTCTGGTGCTGTTATAGCAGTGCTTCTTGCTGGTCTTGGCTACTTCGGGACTGATATTTGGCTTGCTTCTACACAATGGCTTCTTGTTGCTGCGGTTTTGGCTGCTTTTGGGGTTTATAGTAAGTTGGAAAGTTAATTGTTGCGGCAATTGCGCGGTAAATATGCGGTAATTTTTTGAAATATGAATAAGATTGCGTTTGCGGGTTTGGGAGTTTTGGCGGCTTTGTCGATCGTGGCTTTTGTTTTGGTGCGCGGGTTTGGGAGCAACAAACCTTCTTCAACGGATTTAAATCAAGAAAATAGCACAACTTCTGCTCCAGTTCCTACCGTGGGCTCCTCAGAATTGGTTGTCTTGGAAGAAGTTGTGGTTTCCGGAGACGAATTTAGTTTTTCCCCTTCGACTATTAATCTTAAGAAGGGCAAAACGGTTCGCCTTACGTTTAAAAACGTGGGTAAGATGGCCCACAATTTAGCGGTGCCAGATTTGGGGATTTCTACTGCTGTAATTGCCGGAGGGAAAGAGGTAACTGTTGAGGTAACCCCTAAGTTGATAGGGACTTTTGAGTCTTATTGCAGCGTGGGGAATCATAAAACCCAAGGGATGGTAGGGAAGGTGGTAGTTCAGTAAGAGGTGAAGGTAACAGTTTACACAACTACTGTTTGCCCGTACTGTAAGATGCTCAAGGGGTATTTGGTGGAAAAAGGTGTTTCGTTTGCCGAACGCTTGACTGATGCAGACCCTTTGGCACACGAGGAGATGTTGAAGGTTTCTGATGGGGCAATGGGAGTGCCTTTTGCGGTTTTCGAGAAAGACGACGGAACAGTGGTCAAGATTTTAGGGTTTGATAAAGAAAAAGTGGATGCTGCTTTGGGACTTAGTTAGGGCGCTTTAGTCGGTAGTTTGGATTTTGAGGTTCCCCTGAGCATGTGGTAACTTTGTTATAGTGATTTTTGTTAACTTTAAGACATATAAAGAGGGGACTGGCTCTCGGGCTGTGGATCTTGTTCAACATATTGTTCGTGCTCAAAAGGATAGCGGAGTTCCGATTATTCCTGTTGTACAGGTTGTTGATGCGAGATTGTGTGTTAACACGTCTGGATATAGTGTGTGGGTACAGCATCTTGATTTCCAAGAAGCAGGTAGAAGCACTGGCTGGTCTATACCGGAGGCGATTGCAGAGACCGGAGTTGTCGGGGCTTTTTTAAACCACTCAGAACATAAATACGCTGATTTTGCAGATCTTAAGAAAGTCGCAGATAGATGCAGATCTATGGGGATTGAAACGCTGATCTTCGCAAAAGACCTGGAAGAGTTAAGGGAAGTTGTGAAACTCAAATCAAGCTATGTGGCCTTTGAACCTCCGGAGCTGATTGCTTCAAAGGAAAGTTCGGTCGCAAGTGCTAGGCCAGATTTAATTTCTGAGGCAGCAAAAATTTGCAAAGAGGCAAGGCTTCAACTGATTGTTGGGGCGGGAATTAAGTCAAAACAAGACGTTGAAGTGAGCTTGAAGATCGGTGCAATGGGAGTTGCGGTTTCCTCTGCTGTGGTTTTATCAGAAGATCCATATAAAGTTTTGATGGATTTGGCGGGAGGGTTTGGGTGAAAATTTATATAGGTGCGGATCATGGTGGTTTCGAGTTGAAGGAAAAATTGAGGGCTTTCGTTGAGGGGTTGGGATATGAGGTTCAAGACTTAGGGGCGCACAGTTTAGACGAAGAAGACGATTATCCGGATTTTGTTTTGCCTGTTGGGGAGCAAGTGAGCAGTGAGGAGGGTGGTATGGGAATTGTTATTGGAAGGTCGGGGAATGGAGAGGCGATTGCAGCTAATAAGGTTGGCGGTGTACGCGCCGCGGTTTGCGCGAGTGTTGAGATGGCGCGGAAGGCTCGAGAACACAATAACGCAAATGTTTTATCTCTGGGGGCTGATTTTGTTGATCAGGAAACTGCAAAAGAGATAGTAAGGGCTTTTTTAGAAACTCCTTTTTCGGATGAGCCGCGGCACGTGCGGCGAATTGAGAAGATTACTCAGTTTGAAAGATGAGTTTAACCTTATTTCACGGACAGTAGGTCCATGTAGATGATCCTGGCAAACGGGCCCCCGCCTGAGCGTGCGGGGGTGTGGCTTTGTACCTTTATTTCGGCGGGTTTGTCTTCTGTTGCGTCGGTTAGTACTCTTTTGTCTTTCGCTCCCAGATCTGTTGTACTTATTTTTATATCTACATTGTCTTCTGTTGAGTTTATGGATTCGGGGACGAGGTATTCTAATAAGGGAACAGCATCCCGACTAAGGGTTTTGCTGACTACAATAAACTCATTTTTGGTATTTACAATTTCTTTTCCTCCACTACCACCTTTGATATAGTTCTCTATTTTTCCTTCGGTGGTTTTGTAATATCCGCGTAGTGTTGCTGTGCCCAGAACGGTCGTTCCACTCTTAAATAAGCAGGCTTCCTGGTTGCATGTTCCGATTAGGGTGAATTGTTCTGGTTGTGTACGGGCGAGGGAAACTGTCTTTTTGGATAGGAACCCTGTGCTTCTGGTGATTTGCCATCCTGATAATCCGCCGACGCTCATTATTAGTAAAATCAGCAACAAGGCGTTTTTACGCTTGGCTTTTTGTTGTGCCATTGGTGTATTTTACCATGTTACAATTTCAAAAGATGAATCTGCCTAGTTTGGAAGATCTTGATGTCTTTGGGAAAAGGGTTCTTTTGAGGATGGATACTGACGTGCCCTTCGGCTCCGCTCAGGGTCGTGGACCCATTGTGGCGGATGACACTCGCCTTCGTGCCTCGGTTCCTACGATAAAGTATTTAATTGAAGAGGGATGTTCCCAGATAACTATTTTGGGCCATAGGGGCAGACCGGGAGGTCGGGTTGAGCCTACATTAAGTTTAGAGCCTGTTGCCGACTGTTTGGAAAAGCTTTTGGAGAAAGAGTTTGGGAAAGATGAGCTTGCCGATTTGCCGGTGTATATGGCCGAGAACTTGAGGTTTAATCCCGGAGAGGTTTTACGTTACCCTCAGGACCCGAAAGCTAGAAAACTTGCAGAATCTTGGGTACAGCACGGGGATGTTTATGTTAATGATGCATTTGGGTCAACTCACAGAGAAGACGTGTCGATTGTGGGGTTACCAGATCTACTGCCTTCGGCTGCCGGGTTTTCTCTAATTTCTGAAGTTGAAGCTTTGGAGCGAGTGTTGGATGACCCTAAAAGACCGGTTGTGTTCGTTTTGGGAGGAGGAAAGGAGGATAAGGCTTTACTTGTTGATCATCTGCTTGAACATGCCGACTGGGTTTTGCTGGGTGGGGTTTTACCAAGGAAAGTGAAGTCTTACTGCAAGGAACGGGGAGATGGTATGTGTGTTTCTGCTGCACATTTGGACCGAGAAGGGAAAGATATAACTCCACAATCTGTCCAAAATTTTGTTGAGATAGTTCGTTCTGCTGGGACCATTGTTTGGGGTGGGCCGATGGGAGACATGGATTCTGGATTTTGGGAAAGTACTGAGTCTATAGGAAAAGCTATAGCTAGTAGTAAGGCATATAAAGTTGCAGGTGGGGGAGATACGATTCATGCAATCAAGAAGCTTAAACTTGAAAAAGGTTTTGATCATATGTCTCTTGGGGGAGGGGCGATGTTGGAGCTTTTGGCTTATGGGGATCTTCCTGGGCTTCGTGCCTTGCGTGGTGAGGATTAGAAAGGTATCCTTAAGAGACGCAAACTGCCTATGAGAAAAGCTTCAATAAGAACCCGCTTCGTTCGCGGTGTTAGAAAATTTTACCGCTTACTCGCGGAACCTTGTGGCCTTCAAGGAAGGAGTTGCGTATGGTAACTGCGGCCATAAATGGTTTTGGGAGGATTGGGAGGATTGCTTTTAGGGTTGCCCTGGAGAAGTATTCCAGTGAGATAGAGATTGTTGCAATAAATACTTCTGGTTCAATGGATGCTGAAGGTTGGGCGCATTTACTTCAATACGATTCTGTTTATGGGAGATTTCAGAAGCAAATAGAGGTAGAAACGGGAGGAGAGGATCCGGAGATTGGGGTTTTTGTAATTGATGGGGTGCGATACCCAGTATTGGCCCAGAGGGATCCAGCCAAAATTCCTTGGAAAAAGTACGGAGCGGATATTGTTATTGAATCTACTGGGGTTTTTACCAGCGAAGAGGGTGCGCGACAGCATTTGACTGGGGGGGCAAAGAGGGTTGTTATTTCTGCTCCAGATAGAGGAGGGAATGTTGGGACATTTTTAATTGGAGTTAACGAGTACGATGGAAAGTTTGAAATCGTTTCTAATGGGTCATGTACAACAAACTGTGTTGCTCCGGTTGCTTCTATTATGGAAAGCGCAATTGGGATTAAGAAAGCGATGCTTTCGACGATTCACGCGCTAACTGCTGAACAGAACATTGTCGACGGATCTCCTCCCGGGGGGCATTCTACTGATTTGAGGCGCGCGCGCGCTGCTTTGGGGAACATAATCCCAACTTCGACTGGTGCAGCAGAGACTGTTGCTAAAACGATTCCAGAGTTGAAAGGTCTTTTTGATGGGATGGCAATACGGGTTCCGGTTGTTTGTGGGTCAATTACAGACTTTACGTTTGTAACTAGTCGACCGACCACGGTTGAGGAAGTAAATGGTGTTTTTAAGAAAGCAGCAAATGAAGAACGATGGAAGGGAATTTTGGCAGTAACGGATGAACCATTGGTGTCTTCGGATATTGTTGGTCGGTCGGAGTCTGCGATTGTGGATTTAAGTTTGACTAAAGTCGAGGATCACGATTTGGTCAAGGTTCTAGCCTGGTATGATAATGAGTGGGCTTTTTCTTGTCGATTAATAGAACAAGTTGTAGCTGTTGGAAAAAGTTTAACGAACAATGCTTGAGATTATTCCCGCGGTTTTGACCAATAGTGCAGAAGAGCTGGAGATGAGGATACGCCAGCTTGAGGACAGTGGGGTTAAAAGATTGCATCTGGATGTTGTTGATGGGGAATTTGCGGATAACCAGACGGTTTCTTTAGAAGCTTGTGCGGGAATTGAGACACAACTTCAACTTGATATACACCTAATGGTTGTGGAGCCGGCTCTTTGGATTGAGCGGGCAATGGAAACAAGCCCTGATAGGATTATTGCTCAAATAGAAAGGATGGCAGATCAAGAAGTTTTTGTTGGTAAAGCTATAGAGGCGGGAGTAAGGGTTGGCCTTGCGGTGGATCTTGAGACACCTATCGAAAGACTCGATCCGATGGTAACTTCTGAAATTGATGTGGTTCTGCTGATGGGGGTGCGGGCGGGATTCGGAGGACAGGAGTTTAATCGAATAGCGCTTGATAAAATTGAAAAGCTGATTCAGTTAAGAGAGTCGGAGAGCGCAAATTTCAAGATTTTGGTTGACGGAGGGGTAGACAAGGAAAATATACAAGAAATCGAAGAGACGGGTGCTGCCGGGGTTGTTGTTGGGCATGGTTTTGAGGAGATGGTAAAAAATGAAAGTTAAAAATGTGACATTTTTGGGGTACTCTCAGGCGGTACCGGGCGACTCTTTATACCAGTCGGCTTTTGATGTTGCCGCTGCGGTTTCTCGGGCAGGGTATGTTGTCGTTAACGGCGGAGGACCCGGGGTTATGCGTGCTTCAACTGAGGGGGCACAATATGCAGGAGGAAAGGCTGTAGGTATTACTTTTTATCCTAAGAATGCGACGTTTTTTGAGGGGCATGACACTGGAAACAATGTTGACAAGATGATTGAGACCAAAAGCTATCTTGAGCGGACTTTGAAGCTTTTGGATTATGGGGACATATATGTGATCTTCAATGGGGGAACGGGAACGGTTTCGGAGTTTGGGATGGCTTGGGGGTTGGCGAGATTGTATTTTGGGCACCACAAGCCCTTGATTTTGTTTGGTGGTTTTTGGTATCCGATTTTGGAAGAATTTGGGAAACATATGAAACTACGACCGGAGGAGCTTAAGGTTTACAGAATACTTACAGAGGTCGATGAGGTTGTACCGACAATTCACCTTTTTGAGAAAGAACTGGGCGAGGCGCATCTTCGCGATCCATATAATCCGTTTAAGAAGCATGCTCCTCCGCAGAAGAGGTGAGACATAAAATGGGAGACTTAATTTTGGGAGAATTAGAACAGAAGGCTAATGATATTCGTCAGGACATAATACAGATGTTGCTTGAGGCGGGATCTGGACATTCTGCTGGGCCTTTGGGAATGGCGGATGTGTTTACGGCTTTGTATTTTTCGATTCTGAAACACAACCCTAAGGATCCAGAATGGGACGAACGAGATAGGTTGTTTTTGTCTAACGGACACATATGTCCAGTACGATATGCGACCATGGCGCATGCTGGATATTTTCCACGGGAAGAGCTGAAAACTTTAAGAAAACTTGGGACGAGACTCCAAGGACATCCGGAGAGATTACGGTTGCCAGGGGTTGAAACTACTTCGGGACCACTTGGTAGCGGTTTGGCGCAAGCCTCGGGATATGCGTATGCTTCTCGGATCCCCTCTTCGCCTTTGGCTACGAAGGGGCAGGCGATGCTACAGTGGAGAGTGTTTTGTATTTGTTCTGACGGGGAACATGACGAAGGGAATCACTGGGAAGCTGTTATGTTTGCTGGGAAATACAAACTTTCAAACCTTACTGTGATAGTTGACAGAAACAACATTCAGATTGATGGACATACTGAAAATGTGATGCCTTTGGAGCCTTTGGGGGATAAATACGTTGCTTTTGGTTGGAACGTATTGTCGGTTGATGGACACAATATCGAGGCAATAATTGATGCTTGCAATCAGGCCCGTGCAACGTACGAGAAACCTACAGTAATCATTGCACACACAATTCCCGGAAAGGGAGTTTCGTTTATGGAGAACATGTATGAGTGGCATGGGAAGTCGCCAAACAAGGAAGAGGCAAAAAAGGCGTTGCATGAGCTTCGGACCTTAGGAGGGAAGATAAGGGCGGAACACGAATAAAGGAAGTAACTCAGTAAAACAGTAACCCGGTGACTCAATAAAATGTTAAACACAAAAGTGTATTTATCTAAAAAAATCTTTAATGAGGATATTGAGCTGGCGCCTACTCGGAATGGATACGGGAAAGGGCTGGTTCTTGCCGGGGAAAAAGACGAGCGCGTAGTTGCTTTGTGTGCAGATTTGACGGAGAGCACTCGGACTGATGCTTTTGCAAAGAAGTTTCCGGACCGATTTATTGAAGTAGGGGTTGCAGAGCAGGCGATGGCAACAATTGCGTCAGGAATGGCAAATTATGGCAAGATTCCTTTTATTGCCTCATATGCTGCTTTTTCCCCGGGGCGAAACTGGGAGCAGATAAGAACAACGATTGCACTGAACGACCTGCCGGTTAAGATTGCAGGGCATCATGCTGGGATTTCTGTGGGGCCTGATGGGGCGACTCATCAGATGCTTGAAGATATTGCGTTAATGCGGGCAATGCCCAACATGATTGTTGTGGTGCCAGCAGATAGTGTTGAAGGCCGGAAAGCGACAATTGCAGCGGCAGGAAACGGGAAGCCTACATATTTGAGGTTTGCGAGGGAAAAGACTCCGGTTTTTACGACAGATAAAACACTTTTTAAGATCGGAGAAGCTCTGACTTTGTGGGAAAGCGAGACTCCACAAGCGGCAATAATCGGAGCAGGACCACTTTTATACGAAGCACTGTTGGCTGCTCGAGAACTCGAAAAATCACACATCGGAAGTGTGATATTGAATTGTCACACGGTTAGTCCAATAGATGAACGGGCGATTGTTTCTGTTGCGCGAAAGTGCGGTGCGGTGGTTACTCTGGAAGAGCATCAGATAAACGGGGGTTTGGGCAGTGCAGTTGCCGAGGTTTTGGCGCGAAACTGGCCGGTTCCTATAGAATTTGTAGGTATGCCAAATTCGTTTGGGGAGAGCGGGCAACCGGACGAACTTTTGGAGAAATACAAAATGAAAGCCGAGCATATTGTGGAAGCGGTTAAAAAAGTCATAAAGAGGAAGACGGACAGAGAATAGTTCTATTTTATTATTGTGAAGTAGTTGTCGGATTCGTCTGTGGGTGTAGAGGTTCCACTATAGCCTCCGCCTGTGAGATATCGAATAATTTTGATTTTGTGTGGTTGGGAGTAATTGTCTGCTACGTTTCCAACATTTACGGTCCATTCATAGGATCGGGCTTGGGAGTTTGACACGGATGTGATATATGTTGTTGATGTGTTTGGTCCGCTTGTTGATATGTAAAACAAGTAGTTACCAAAAGTGTCGTTTACTTCCCATTCGATCATAACTTTGTCGCCTATCTTTAGTGTTTCTCCGCCGTTGGGAGATTTTATTTTCCAATTGGGCAGGTTTGGGTCGACTGTTGGGTTGGGATTCTTCGCGTAAGTAATTTTTATGGGGAGTGTGTGGGGACTAGTTGAGTATGATCCGTCTCCGTTGGCAATTTTTAGAGTGACAGTTCCTGAATAATCCCCATATGGATTTACATTATTTGTATTAACCCAGGCTTTGATGTTTAGTGTCGATCCATCTGTAAATGCTCCCGATCCGGGGTTTATTGTAACTCCTGCGGGTAGTCCGGATGTGTTGAGCAGAAAACCTTTTGATCCTTTTCCTGAGATGGTGAAGGCGTCGGTTGTCCAGCCTCCGTTTTGCAGGCCTGTTCCTTCTTGGACGGTAACATTTACGTCTGATTTGTTGAAGCAGATAGTTTGACTTTGATTACAGGAATTGTTTTGCGAATTTAGAGGAGTTGGTGTGGCCGTTGGAGATAAAGAGATTGAATTTGTGGGAACTGGGGTTGCTGTCGGTGATGGATTGTTAGAGGAAGATTGGGTTGGAGTGGGGGTTGGAGTTACTATGGTTTTTTCAAGGGCTTTTTTAAGGCTGTCAAATACTGAGGGTTTTTCTGCTGGAGTTGCTGATGGTGTGGACTCGGAGGAGTTGGGAGGAGTGGGTGTGCCTCTGCCTTTATAGGCAACCAAGCCGATTCCAGATACTAGAGCGATGATCACCAAAATGATTATGGGGACGAAACCACGGTGGGCGGTTGTCACAATCTAATTCTAGTTCAATTTTGATAAGCTTACAAGTTTGTTTTTTAAAGAAGAGGGTATGTTTTCCCAAAGTCGGAAGAGGGTTTTTGAGTGTGGATTTTAGGACCCTTTGGTTTAATAAGCCCAGGGGCCTTTTTCTTTTTTGGTGTAGAATTGATTATGTGGTACTTTGCGATGCTAACGACAGATTGGCTGAAATTTATTTTGATGATTCTTGTAGAAAAACACGGTTTTATGGCCATGTATATATAGATAAAGAAAAGAATTGAAGACAAAGGTTTTTGAACTAGTATGAAAACGCATTCGCTTGATCCAATCTTAAGAAATGGGCGCGGGATTTTGTTGGCGTATGATCATGGGTTTGAGCATGGTCCCGTTGAGTTTGACGAACGATCGGCGGATCCAGCTTGGATTATGGAGATAGCGGATTCGGGGTATTTTACTGGGGTGGTTTGCCAGAAAGGAGTGGCTGCCCACTACTATGGTTCAGCAGGTTCACCACAAGTTGCAAAACACAAGGTGCCTTTGATAGTTAAATTGAACGGAAAAACAGGATTTCATGCTGGCGAGGAGCCGGTTTCGGTTCAGAACTGTACAGTTTCTGAGGCGATAGAACTGGGAGCGGTTGGGGTAGGGTACACGATATATGTTGGTTCGGAGCATGAAAATGAGATGATTGCCGAGTTTTCAGAGATTGAGCGCGAAGCACATGAGAAGGGTTTAATTGTTATTGGTTGGATGTATCCGAGAGGAAAACATATAAAGCTGGATACGGACCCCGAGATATTAGCGTATGCAGCACGTTTAGGATTGGAACTTAATGCGGATGCTGTAAAAATTAAGTACACGGGGGATGTTGAGAGTTTTACTCGGGTTGTTCAAGTTGCGGGGGACACAAAAGTTTTTGTTGTAGGGGGGCCAAAGACGGAGAGCGCTGACGAGTTATATAAGACGGCACAGGAGGTTATTAGCGCGGGTGCTGTTGGTTTAGCGATAGGACGCAATGTTTGGCAAGCAGAGAAACCTTTAGAAGTTGCAGAGAAATTGGCAAAGATAGTTTACACATGAGTTGACAAATTCTATTTGAGTGTGTATAATGGGTGTGTATGCAAACTCAGAGAATAAACATAACACTACCTGTTGAACTAATACGAGAGATGGGAAACAGTGTTCCTCGTGGTTTTCGTAGTAGGTTTATTGCAAAGGCCATTAAAAATGAGCTGCCGGAGATGCCTTTGGAGGAAAGCCTTAGAAAAAGTGCGGAGGCGCAGGTTGAGATAAGCAGGGGGATTCAAAAGGATTTTGCAAGTGCCGATGATGAAATTTGGGAAAAATTACCCTAAACGAGGCGAGGTTTTTATCGCTGATCTTCGCCCTGCTTCTGGTCGTGAGATTCATAAAGTACGACCGGTTGTTGTCTTGTCTAACAACATTCTTAATCGAACACTACCTGTGGTTTTAGTAGCCCCTTTTAGCTCTATTGTTCCTCAATTTGTTGGCCCCGATGTTGTCAAGATTGGTTCAGAAGAGCTTGAGATTGCCAAGGAATCGGTTATTTTACCGAGTCATATGCGGGCTTTGGATAAAGATAGGCTAGTTAAAAGGGTTGGGGCTCTTTCTAAGCAGAAACTAGGCGAGCTTGAGACTTCTATTCGAATAGTATTGAGCATTTGATTCCAATAAGCTTCAAACAAGGTACAGGTAGCTGTCTCTTTTGGGCCTTGTTTCTTGTTTCTTGGTTTAAGGGCCCACGCCCTGGTTTTGCCGCTTTTCCGCGCAAGATCAGGGCGTTTTCTTTGGTGTTTTTAAGTGAACAGTATTTACGTGTTAATATAATCTACTGCCTATGGAGAAAAATTTTGATATTGTTTCGGTTGGAGATACGACAGTTGATGTTTTTTTGGAGGTTAGTTCGGAAGACGCTCATAAATCTTGTGATGTAAACAATAAGGATTGTCAGATTTGTTTTTCGTATGCTTCAAAAATTCCAGTTTCAAAGCTAACCAGAATTGCTGGGGTTGGAAACGCCGCAAATAATGCTATTGGATCTTCCCGTTTGGATTTAAAAACTGCAATTTATACCGTTACCGGGTCTGATCAGGATTCACAAGAGACGAAGAGAATTTTAGAAGAAGAGGGAGTTGATACAAGACTTTTAGTAATGGAGAACGGGGTACGATCGAATTTCTCGGCGGTTATAAATTACGGGGGTGAGAGGACTATTTTTGTTTATCATGAACCACACAATTACAACCTTCCTAAGATTGAGACTGACTGGATTTATTTTACTTCGGTTGGGGAGGGTAAGGAAGGTTTACAAAGGCAATTGGCTGAATACGTTGCTACTTCTGGGGTAAAGTTGGGGTTCAATCCGGGCTCATACCATTTAAAGGAAGGTTTAGAGAATTTAAGACCACTTCTTGAGAAGACGAATGTGTTGCTTCTCAACCGAGAGGAGGCAGAAGGGTTGGTAGGTTCCCACTCCGCCGGAGGCTCTGCGGGACAGGGGGCGGATATAGAGGACACCAAGGGGCTTTTAAAAAGTTTAAAAGATACAGGTCCTGAAATTGTTGTTATAACTGATGGGCCTGATGGATCGTATGCTTCTGTTGACGGTAGAGAAGTTTGGTATGTTGGGATACCAGATACGGAGGTTGTTGAGAGGACTGGGGCGGGGGATGCGTATTCTACCGGATTTTTAGCAGCTACCATAAAGGGCCATACCTTGCCGGAAGCGATGGTTTGGGGGACTATGAATGCTTCGTCTGTTGTGCAACACATTGGTGCGCGGGAAGGGCTGTTAACGCTGGCGCAAATACAAAAGTGGGTAGAAAAATATAAAGATCAGGTTAAGCCGAGGATGGTCTGATGGCGAAAGTACTAATTACTAGACGGATACCAGGAAAAGCGCTTGCGCTCCTTCGCGAAGCGCATGAGGTTGTCGAGTCGACATTCGACAGGCCTTTGGCGGTTGATGAAATTATTCAGATGGGCGAAGGCGCCGAGGGGATTTTAACACTACTTACAGATCGTTGGACGGGAGAGTTGATGGATCATTTTCCGAGCCTCAAGATACTTTCAAATTATGCTGTAGGATTTGACAACATTGACCTTGAGGCGGCCACGAAACGTAACATTTTAGTTACCAATACTTCTTCCAATGAGGTTAATGAGGCTGTTGCTGAATTTGCCTGGAGTATGATGCTTGCTTTATCCCGTCGGCTTACGGAGGGGGATGTTTTTTCAAAAAAAGGCGCATATCACGGATGGGAGCCGGACATGTTTTTGGGGCGTGATGTTTACGGCAAGACCTTGGGGATTGTTGGGTTGGGTAGAATTGGCGGTATGGTTGCCAGAAGGGCTCGTGGGTTTGATATGAAAGTTTTATATAACAGTAGGTCACGGGATGAGGCAGCGGAAAAGGAGGTTGGGGTGGAGTACAGGGAATTGGGACAGTTGTTGGCGGAGTCTGATTATGTGACCATACATGTGCCTTTGAATGACGAGACCAGACATTTGATTAATCGGGAGAATTTGGGAAAGATAAAAGAAGGAGCGTTTTTAGTTAATACTGCTCGGGGCGGAGTTGTTGATGAGCATGCATTGGTTGAAGCTTTAAAACACGGAAAACTGGCTGGAGTGGGTTTGGATGTTCACGAGAATGAACCGCAAATGAATCCGGAGTTGATGCAAATGCCCAACGTAATTTTGACTCCTCATATTGCGTCTGCGACTGTTGAGGTTCGGGAAAAGATGACCCAACAGGCGGTTGACGCGATACTGAAAGCTTTAGCTGGGGAGAAGCCTCACGATTTGGTTAACGAAGAGGTTTGGAAGGTTTAAGGTGTGGGTGATCCTTGCTGGCCAAGTTGCAACTCTCTCATAATGGCTTGGCCTATGCGTGTGGCCTCGTTGGGATCAAAAATTAACATTTGCGGGACAGCACCTGTTTCTTTTGGATAGTGTGTTGGATTTACATAGGCGACTTGGGTTATTCCTGCTAGGGGGAGTTCTACTTGTTGGATTACACGGGAGACTATTGTTACATATGCTTGAGGTTCACCTTTGTCTGGATGGAATATAAAGAGTGTGTTGAAGCCATCAGGTAGTCCTGGGTGGCTTGAGTGGAGTGGGCTTGGGTTTGTATTCGGATTACCAATAAGAACACACGCGCTCGGAGGGGAATTGTCGGGTTTGGAATTTGTTCCGCCCATTCGGTGGTATCTTTCTGCTATATAGATGACCAGTCTGTGGTCTGGTGTATCTACAACAGCTGGATTAGTTTCACTTACGAGGCCAAACAGGTATGATAAAACATCTTGGTTGACTAGGGGTCTTTCTGTTCGATCTCGTTCTACCATGTTTTCTTGGGTAGCAAGGCACTATAGTCTGGGGTCTGTTGGTGTGTCAAGTGTTACAATTGGAACGTGTTTAACTTACCCTTTTTAAGGAGAAAGAATAGTGGGGATGAGGAGTCGAATAAACGGAAGTCTGGCGGTTTGAGGAATGTTTTGGAAGAGGATTCGCGACCAAAAAGAGAGCGGAAGAAGAAAGAACCACAAAAACCTTGGACTTTAAGAGATAGACTGGTTGTGGGCGGAGTGCTTTTGGCGACTTTCTTTTTAGGGGCTTATTTTTGGTACAAAGGGCAAGGTCAGATACCGACTGGTGCTTGGTTACATTTTAATTTTTCTTGGCCCAGTTTCAGTTTTGAGGAGAAAATAATACTAAAATAATTCAAGTGACTTAAGTTTCCTAAGTAACTTAAGTAATTTTATTCGGAGGTTGTTGAGACGCCGTCGAGGAGGCGGTCTGTCTCTGTAACGGCTGGTTTTGGCTTTGGACAAGGATAAGTGGTCTGAGTTCCTTCAAGGAAGTATTCGGTTTTACCACAAATAGTTGTTTTTACTACGCCTTGAGGTTTTTCCCAGTCTTTTGAAGCCTTGTCTTTTAGGAGGTTTTGAAAGGTATTATGCCAAATGGGGGTTGCGCCTGTGACGCCTGAGGCAACGTAGGCCATAGAGCTTCCGTCGTTGTTGCCGACCCAAGCTAGGACTACATAGTCTTCTGTATAACCGATTGCCCAGTTGTCTCGTAAGTTTTGGGTTGTCCCAGTTTTGACGGCCACTTCTGGGTGGTTTGGTATGACCAGTAGAGAGTTGGGTCCGAAGGCTGGGGTTCTTGCAACATTATCTCGCAAAATGTCGGTAAGTAGGAATACTACCCCGGGGTTTAAGACTTGTTGAGAGCAGTTCTTTGGCGGAGTAACCTGCTCTGCGTAGACTACGGGCCAGAGGCTGGTTGAGCTGGTTTTTATGAGTTCTTCTGAACAGGGATTACCCCCGATGGTTTTCCCCTTTGAGTCTAGGATTTGGAGTATCGGATTTAACTCGGTTTTTTGGCCGCTGTTGGCGAATGTTCCATAGGCAACTGCCATATCTATCATCCGCACTTCTCCTCCTCCGAGGGTAAGCGAGAGACCATAGCGCTTAGGATCTGTCCAAGTTGTTATGCCTAACTTTTGGGCTTGCTGGATCATTTTATCTACTCCGTAGGAGGCTAGAACTTTTACTGCGGGGATGTTTAGGGACGAGCCGAGGGCGGTTCTTAAAGTGACATTGCCGTGATACTTGTTATCGTAATTTCGAGGGCTATATGGAGCGCTTGTACCTGTGTAGGTTACTGGCGTGTCGGAGATGGTTGAAGCAGAAGTGTATTTCTTTGTTTCAAGCGCGTAAGAGTAGTTTATGGGTTTTATTGCGGACCCAGGTTGTCTAAGGGCTGTTGTTACATTGAAGTTCCCGTCGATGTTTAAATCAAAGTAGTCTTTTGAACCTACCATTGCCAGGATTTCTCCGGTTTGAGGATTTGTTATGAGGGTTGCGCCGTTTGAGATATTTAAGTTTCTTATTTTTTCTACTTCGTCGTGTGTTACCTTTTGGGCCATTTCTTGGGTTGCGAGATCTAGAGAGGTATAGATAGATAACCCACCTTCTTCAAGCATTTGCTCTCCGAAGCGCTCGGCAAGGATTTGTTTTATGTACATAACAAAGTGGGGAGCTTTTATATCGGTAAGTTGAACTGCAAACTCAAGATCTACCTGTGCTGCCTCTTCTGCTTCTTGGGAGGAGATAAAATGCTCCTGTGTCATACGCGAAAGTACTTCGAGCTGGCGTGAGCGGGTGAGCTCGGGGGTGGCTCCGAAGGGAGAATAGGTCGTTGGAGCCTTGGGAAGACCGGCAAGGAGTGTAGACTCTGCGAGGTTTAGGTCTTGGGCGTGTTTTTTGAAATAGAGTTGGGATGCCTCCTCGATTCCATATGCGGAGCCCCCATAGGAGACTTCGTTTAGGTACATTTCCAGTATCTGGTCTTTTGACAATTTTGTTTCGACAATTATTGCAAGAATTATTTCCTTTAACTTTCTCGAGAAAGTTTTTTCGGGCGAAAGTAAAGTGTTTTTAACTAACTGTTGGGTGATGGTTGAGCCACCTGCTTTTTCCCCGCGGGTTATGTTTCTTCTTATGGATCTTATTATTCCGCGGGTTGAAAAGCCGTGGTGGGTATAAAACTCTGCGTCTTCTATTGCAATTGTGGCTTGGACTACTGTATTTGGTATTTGGTCTAGGGGGAGCCAGGTTCTATTTTGGTTTCTGTAGATTTTATAAAGAAGTTGACCGTTACGGTCGTAGATTTTGGTTGTTAAGGCGGGATTCCGGTCTGTTAGATGGCCTGGTTGGGGGAGAGTAAAAATAAATCTTGCCCAGAAGAAGACAAGTGATAGGGATAGGGTAATAGTGAAAAGTGCGAGGGCTCTTCTAAAACTCATGAATGGTTTCTTTTTCTTGGTTTTGACTTTGGTAGGTTTTGGGGTTGGTGTAAAGAGTTTTGTGATGGAAAGGGGAATTGAAGCTATAGAACTCAAGAAAGACACGAGGCTGTTTGTTAACCAGAAAACAAGCAGGAGTAGGACAGAGATTAGCATGTAAGGGGGTTTGCCTATGAGGGCCAGGGTTGTTTTTACCTTTTGCACCACGTTCCAACGACCTTCTTTCTCATTGAAGGATTTTCTTTGAGGACTATTACTTTTTGTTCTTCGGGGAACCCTGACACCCACGTTGCCGGAGGTTAACACAGGTTCAGACTTTCAAACAAGTGTCAAAACCTTTTGGAAATGTTTATTGTAGTCGACCAGGTTTGAATGGGGCACTCAAAACATACCAAACCCCCGAGTGGGTCTTCTAGAACTTGTCTTTCTTGGGTTTCTATTTGTTCAGGTGTGGCATCGGGTGGCGCTAGCATGCCTGTATCTTTAAAGATTGCAACTTGTCTTCCAAGGGGAGGGCTAGGCTGAGGGGGAAATTCTTCTAAGAAGAACTCAAATCTTGTTGGACAGCCGGGATTTTCTTCGGGACCACTTGGCAGGGTGCCCGTTGTTGAACATATGTTGGTTCCTACTACATCTCCTGGTTTGGGCATCCAGACGTGTTCGTGTTTTTCTCTGTCTTGACCGTGTCCTGAGATTCCTCCTGCTTCGATTTTAGTAAGGGCCTCTTTCATTATTTTGTTCCAGATTGGTGAGGCGCCTGTGACTCCTGAGGCAACGGCTGACATTGGTTCGTTGTTGTTGTTCCCAACCCATACTCCAACTACTACTTCTGGTGTAAACCCAAGTGTCCAATTGTCTCGCCTGTCGTTTGTGGTACCTGTTTTTACAGAGACTTCGGGATGACCTCCTACGTTCAAGAGGGAAGATGTGCCAAAGGCACTTTCGCGAGCGTTATTGTCCAGAAGAATATGGGAGATTATGTATGATGTGCCAGTAGACAGGACACGGTCGCCTTCTTTGATTTGCGTTTCTTCAAGGAGATGACCTTTCCAGTCTTCTATTTTCAAGATCGAAACAGGATCTTGTTTTATACCGCTGTTTGCAAATACTCCAAATGCTTCTACCATATCTATCATTCTTACCTCTCCTCCTCCAAGGGTAAGTGATAGGCCGTAGCGGCTGGGATCGGTGAGGGTTGTTAGACCCATTTTATTTGCAAATCCGACGAAGTCTTCTACTCGATTTAAGGCAATAGTTTTTACAGCAGGAATGTTGTAGGAGTTTCCTAGGGCAAATCTCGTTTGGATGGCTCCATGGAAAGTGTTATCATAATTTACTGGACAGTAGACCTCTTGACCTACCACTCCGAAGCATGTGGGAATATCGGCAAAGGTGGTTGCCGCTGTGACTCTACCTTTTTCTACTGCTAGGGCGTAGTTTAAGGGTTTGATTGAAGAGCCGGGTTGACGTGATCTTAGGGTGACGTTTACTTTGCCGTCTTCGTCTTCTGCAAAGTAGTCTTTTGAGCCGACCATCGCATATATTTCTCCTGTTTTAGGATTTATGACGATGCTTGCGCCATTGCCGACGTTTGCTTTTTTTAGCTTACCAACCTCTTCTGCTACTTGCTTTTGCGCAAATTCTTGAAGGTCTAAGTCTAAGGTTGTTGTTACCCTTAATCCTCCTCTTTCTACCAAGTCTTCTCCATATTTTTCGACTAGTCGTTCTTTTACGTATAATGCAAAATGGGGTGCCTTCAGGCCCTCAAGCTTTGAGAGTTTGAGATCTTCTTTTTTTGCGTTTTCTGCCTCTTCCGGCGTTATATATTTTTCTGCCACCATTCTGTCCAAAACTAATGCTTGCCGGTCTTTAGCAAGCTGGGGGTTTGCTCCGAATGGAGAGAATTTTGTGGGTGCTTGGGGAAGACCTGCAAGGAGTGAAGCTTCTCCGAGCGTTAATTCTCTTCCGGATTTGCCAAAATAGGTGAGGCTTGCTGATTCTATTCCCCAAGCTGTTCCTCCGTAGGGAACATTGTTTAGGTACATGGTTAAAATGTTGTCTTTTGAATGGATTGTTTCAATAATTAGGGTTAGGAGAATTTCCCTAACCTTTCTTTTAACTGTTCTTTCGGGGGTTAAAAGAGTGGTTTTTACCAGCTGTTGAGTAATTGTTGAACCACCCTGAAGATCTTGTTTGACCGTGGTTTTGAAGAGTGCTCTTCCGATTCCCTTAAGAGACAATCCATGGTGTTTGTAGAATTCCGCATCTTCTATCGCGATCGTTGCTTGGGCGACATAAGGAGGTAGATCGGAGAGTTTTATTGGGGTGCGTCTTTTTTCTTCGAAGATTTCGTATATTAGTTTGCCATTTCTGTCTAAGATTTGGGTTGAAACGGGGTTTTTGGATTCGGAAGTAATTTGAGTTGGAAAGGGCAAACCCCAGAACAGATAAGTCATAAGCGATAAAGGAACAATGATTAGTAAGAATGAAACAAGGAAGAGTCCACGTTTTCTTGTGGGGATCTTTTTTAGAAATGGGAGTTTGTAGATAGGGGAGAGTTGAGGTATTTCTGGCATGTAGGATGTATTATATCTGGAGATGGGTAAAAGGGTAAAGGGTTGGGGGGTTTCTCGATCACGTTAGTTGATAGTGCATACAGGGCAACGTTTTTTGGGTATACTTGAGAGACTTGGATATGAGTAAGACTGCTTCGACTCAGAATGTTCTTGTTCTTTACTCTCTTCTCTTGGTCGTTTGGGGGTTTTACAGGGTTCTTTTTAAACTGCCGGAAAACATTGAGGAGGTGGTTATTAAGCCTGTGCTTTGGTTGGGTCTGTTGGCTTATTTTTTGAGGAAAGAAGGAGTGGGCTTGAGGTCTGTTGGTTTCACCAGCAAAAATCTTTTTAAAAGTGTTTATCTTTCTTTAGGTTTAGGGGTTTTGTTCGTTGTGGTTGCTTATTTTTCAAACCTGGCAAAGTATGAGGGAAGGGTTTCTTTTTCAGATTTCGGGTTTACCGGCAATGCGTTAGTCTTAACGTTTCTAGTTTCTCTTATAACCGCTGTTGTTGAGGAAACCGTATTCCGGGGTTATATATTTGGCAGGTTGGCTCAAGGCTTGAAAAGTGATTTTTCGGCCAATATATTAAGTTCTACCTTTTGGGTGGCTATTCATTTGCCGGTTCTTGTTTTTGTGTATAAGCTTTCACTGATTGATCTTTCTTTGAGGGTGGTTTTAGTCGCGGTTTTTGGGGTTGGGTCTGCATTCTTGTTTTCGAGGACTCGGAACATCGTTTCTTCAATACTTCTTCATGTTTTGTGGAGCTGGCCGATTATCTTGTTTAGGTAGAAGGAAAAACGTTATACGGAAAACGAGTTTTACTTTTGACTTTTTTCGCTTTACACTTCTTTTGCCTCATGCTACGGAGCTTAATATCTGCTTTTTTTGTCTTGGTTCTTGCGGTTGTAGTTCTTTTTGTTTCTATTTATAGGACTACTGCCATTAGGTATAGTTTTATGGGTCCCAATAACAGTGCTGCTGGGGTTGTTTTCTCTTCAAACGTCGAATACTCTCTGCCTTATCCGGGAATGTTGCCCGACCACCCTTTGTGGAGTTTGAAGGTTTTCAGGGATAGATTAATTTTGTTTCTAGTGCGGGGTCCTTCGGATCGAGCGAATAGGCTTTTGTTTTTAGCAGATCAGAGGTTGGTTATGGCTAAATATCTTTGCAGTAAAGGTGGTTTTTCGTCTTGTGTGGTTACTGCTCACAAGGCGGAGAAATATCTGGTTTCGGCTTTGGTAAGTGGGCGTGATGCGGAAGTAAGAGGGTACAATATGGATGGTTTTTTTGAGACTATTGCGAAGGCGTCACTAGTACACAGAGAACTTTTGGAGAGGATGATGGCTCGGGTGCCGGATACAGCAAAGCCTGTATTTAATGAGATGCTTGACGATCCAAGGCGGGTTTATGAACAGGTGTCCCACGACTTAAACAGGAGACAAAAAGATGTTCCCACCCCTTAGCTTTTCACGGTTGAATTATCCTTATTCTTCGGTTAGATAGGGGATGGTTGATCACTATTTGGGGTTTAGGGTAGCTGGTTTGGACTTTTATTGTATTCATTAGTTTTTGGAGGTCTTCTGGTGTGTATAGGTAATCTTCAGGAACCTGGATTTGAGGGAGGGAAAAGTGATTCCCTCTGATACATTAGTTTATATTGACACTTTCAAGGTTGCATGGAAGTATGTCGAATATGGCAGATGTCACCCAATTACCTTACAACTCAAACGGATTATCTAATGGACACGCAAAGCTTGCTGGCGCTGTTGACGGGAAGCATGTGTTCCAGAATCTTAACCCAACACTGGTCCAAGTTTTACCTGAAGAGATTCAAAATGGTACGGAGCTTTCTGGGGTTTCTCAGAAAGTTTTCTTAGATCGTTATTCTTTGAAGGATCGGATGGGTAATCCGCTTGAGAAATACCCCGAACAGATGTTTCTCAGGGTGGCTCGGGCAATCTCCCGGGTTGAGAAACCAGAAATTCAGGAACAGTGGGAAAATGAGTTTTACTCTGCGATGCGAGATTTTAAATTTGTTCCCGGAGGAAGGATCTTATCGGGAGCGGGGACTGGGTTTGCTGTAACTTACTATAACTGTTATGTTTTGCCTTCTCCGAAGGATTCAAGGGGAGGGATATTGGAGAATCTTGGGGAGATGGTTGAGATTATGTGCCGAGGCGGAGGGGTGGGTATTAATCTTTCGTCACTGAGGCCAAAGGGAGCTAGGGTTGAGACTGTGAACGGTTTTTCTTCAGGGCCTATGAGTTGGGCTGAGCTTTATTCTGTTGCTACACATGATGTTATCCAGCAAGGTGGGACTAGAAGGGGAGCCTTGATGCTTATGCTGTGGGATTGGCACCCCGATATTGAGGAGTTCATAACGATCAAGAAAGATCTTTCGAAGATTGTTGGTGCAAATCTTTCGGTATGTGTTTCGGACTCGTTTATGGAGGCGGTTAAAAATGATGGAGATTGGGACTTGGTTTTTCCTGATAAAAATGACCCGGACTATGATCTTTTGTGGGATGGGATTTTGGATCATTGGAAAGCTTTAGGGAAGGAGCTGGTACGCTACAAAACTTTGAAAGCAAGGTATCTTTGGGATCTTATTTGTGAGGCGGCCTGGGCATCTGCCGAGCCTGGGCTAGTCTTCATGGAGAGGTATAATAAACTTCATAGTAATAAGTACTTCAATACTATCAATTGTGTTAATCCGTGTGGCGAGGAAGGTCTACCTGCTTATGGAGTTTGCAACTTAGGATCTCTTAACTTGGCTCCTTTTGTAAATGGTTCGGGTGAAATGGATTATGAGGGTTTGGCGCAACATGCTAGGGTTGCTACGCGTTTCTTGGATAATGTAATTGATGGGGATATTTATCTCTTTGACGGGATTCGTGAAACTCAACTTAACGGAGAAAGAAGAGTTGGTTTAGGGACAATGGGGTTGGGAGATGCCTTGATAAAAATGAAGCTTCGATATGGGTCCGAGGAGTCTTTGCCGGTTATCGAGAAGATTTATAAGACGATACGGGACGCTGCTTTTGATGCATCTTCTGATATTGCGGTAGAAAAAGGTCCTTTTTCTAAGTTTGATGCTGAAAAGTATCTTGCCGGGCCGTTTATTCAAGATCTGCCTTTGTCTGTTCGAAGTAAGATTAGGAAGCAGGGGATTCGGAATTCGGTGATTTTAATGCAGGCTCCGACCGGCAGCACCTCCTTGATGGCTGGAGTTACGTCGGGAATTGAGCCGGTATATGAATTCTCCTTTACCCGTCGTGATCGGTTGGGGGAGCATAAGATTCATCATCCTTTGTATCAGGAGTTCCTGGATAAGCATCCGAATGAGTTAGTACCTGCCTATTTTGTGTCGGCGAACGATCTAACTCCTGAGGAACATGTTTATGTCCAAGCGGCGGTTCAGAGGTATGTGGATGCTTCTATTTCTAAGACGGTGAACGCTCCTAACGCGCATACGGTTGATGATGTTAAGAGGCTTTACGGTTTGTCTTACGAGCTTGGCTTAAAGGGGATTGCCTATATGAGAGACGGTTCAAGGCCTGGGGTTTTGTCCCGAGAGGATACAAAGAAGGAAGTGAAGAGGGGGCTTGGCGAGGCGGTTTCTGTCATGGTTCCCCGGCCTGAGGTAATGAAGGGAGCTACTTATAAGGTTGCGACACCTGTGGGTTCTGCGTTTATAACTGTAAACAATGATGACGAAGGTAATCCAATTGAGGTTTTTGTGAACATTGGGAAAGCGGGATCTGATTTGACTGCTATGGCTACGGCTTTAGGGCGGATGGCCTCAACGTTACTACGCTTGAATTCTGCTGCAAGTCCGAGACAACGGGCAGAGGAGCTTGTGTCTCAGTTATCGGGTATTGGAGGGAGGCGTTCGATTGGATTTGGGCAAAACAGAATTTACTCTTTGCCGGATGCTGTGGCTCAGGCTTTAAGACGGCATTTATTGGATACGGTGCGGGTTGACAAGGAGGCTGTTTCTTCTCCCCAGTCGGGTGGGGACACTACTGTGCAAGCTGAGGCTGTCATGGCGGCGCTTAACCCTGACCCCACGCCGGCCTCAGCTGAAGTGCAATTTACTACTGTTTCTGAGTTGGACACCGTGCGGGGAGCAGATATTTGCCCTGTTTGTGGTGTTATGGCGCTTGTGCACGAAGAAGGATGTGCAAAGTGTTACGCATGTGGTCATGCTGAGTGTTAAAAGTTAAAGGGTAGGGGGTTTAGAAACTCGTATTGTGAGGAGGTTTAGAAACGAGTCCACACCTATCACCTTTTTATTATACTAGCTTCCATACCTCTTAGCCTCTCGTGATTTACTTTTCCTCTCAGTAGCTCTACTATTTCCGTGTGGCTATATACACAAAAAAAGGAGATCAGGGGACGACGGGGCTTTTTGGCGCCTCTGTAAGAGTTGAAAAAGATAGTTTGAGGATTGAGGCTTTGGGGTCAATTGATGAGCTTAACTGCCAAATTGGGGTTGTTATCAGTAGTCTTCTTGAGAGTCAAATTTCATTACGAGACGAGCTTCTTTCCATTCAAGAGGATATTTTTGAGATTGCTGCGGAACTTGCGACTTCGAAAGGCGTTGAACCGCCTTATACCTGCGACTCGGATAAGACCAGACGGTTGGAAAGTTTTATTGATCTTCAAGAAGGGGGATTGCCGGTTTTGGCAAATTTTATATTTCCTGGCGGATCGGTAGCGGGAGCGTTTTTGCATATGGCTCGAAGTATTTGCCGACGAGCAGAACGTGCTATCGTTCGTCTTTCCGCCCGAGAGGATGTAAACGCAAGTATTGCGAGGTATTTGAATCGGCTTTCGGATTATTTATTTATGGCGGCTAGACTTGCCAACCATCTTTCCAGAACCCCTGAGGCAGTATGGAAAAAGTAGGGACACGGAGGACTTTTCCCATGTTATACTTCGTTTACTATGGCGTCTGCTCCTGAGCTTGAAAATAGACCTGTTCCGCCGGGGGAAGGGGCGCCGATTTCTTCCGCAACTGAGCCACTTGTTGCACGAGAGGAAGCTCCTTCGGTTTCTTCTAGCGTGGCTGGGGTTATTACACCGGTTGTTCAGCCCCAACCACAGGCTGTGGTGGATACGGACGGAAGCGAACTTTTGACTCCCAGTGAGCCTATCAACGTAGAAGTTCATATTCCTTACACCCCCGAACGGTTAGGAGAAATGAAGAAAGAACCGGTTGAAAAATCTGAACGTTGGCTTACCATTTTATGGAAGAGAATTTGGGATCACGCTTTATTCTTGGGTAGGAAAATTGTTTTTAGGAGTGCATAGAGATGGACACATTAACCTCGCTTTTCTTTTTAGCTTTAATCTTTTTAGTTTTTGGTGCGGTACTTGCATTTCTTTTTTATGTTGGTTTCATATTTTTCAGGCATAGGGCGCGCGAAAAACGTTCTTTGGATTCGGTTCTTGTCCAGGTTGCGGTACCTCGGGACAACGAGATAAAAATTGATGCTGCGGAACAAATGTTTGCGGCTTTATATTCTATTAAAAAAGGGGGCTTCGCGTCTGGGTTTGATATACAAGATACTATTTCTTTTGAGATTATTGCGAAGCTTGAGGATATACGGTTTTATGTTTGGACCCCCACGCGTTTGAGGGATTTGATTGAGAAACAGATCCACGGGGCTTTTCCGGATGCTGAGATAACGGAGGTGCCGGAGCATAACATTTTTTCTGAGAACGCGAGTGTCTCATATGCATCACTTCAGTTGAGGTCCCCCTTTTTTAATCCGATTAAGGTTTTTAAAGATTTGCCTACAGACACCTTGGCCTCTTTGACGTCATCTCTTGCAAAGATGGGATCGTCTGAGGGTGCGGCCGTTCAGATGGTTGTTTCTCCTGCAGATAATGTGTGGAAGAGTGCGGGTAAATTTTATCTGTCAAAGACTAAGAAAGATGAGTCTGACCCGCAAAAGGCGTCTTACAAGGTTGATGCTAAGACATTTGAGGCGATAGACAATAAGCTTTCTAAGCCTGGGTTTGACGTCTCTATCAGGATTGTGGTCTCATCAACAACGGATGAGCAGGCGAAGGCGCACTTATCAAACATTAAGGCAGCGTTTGAACAATTTTCGGGCGAGTTGAATGGATTTAAGAGTAGGAAAGTTCGCAATAAGGGATCTTTTGTTGAGGACTTTTGGTACAGATACCACTCGATGTTTAATGTCTTTGGAAATAGCAGAACGATATTGAATTCTGAAGAGTTGGCTAGTGTTTTTCATTTTCCAAATAAGCAAGTTACAACGCCCCACATATATTGGTTAAACGCAAAGCGGGCTCCTGCTCCTGCCCAGATACCCACAGAAGGGCTTTATATAGGCAAGAGTGTTTATAGGGGGATTTCTCGTCCTGTTTATTTGTCGGACTCTGATCGAAGGCGCCATATGTATATTATCGGGAAAACGGGGACTGGGAAATCGGAACTTTTGAAGGATCTTATTATGCAGGACATACGGGCGGGCAGAGGTCTTTGCTTTATGGATCCGCATGGGGATGCTGTTGAGGATATTCTTCGTCTTGTTCCTCCGGAAAGAGCTGAGGATGTTGTGTATTTTAATCCGGCAGACACTGAACGGCCAATGGGCTTAAACCTTTTGGAAGCAAAGACTATTGATCAGCAACATTTTGTTGCGACTTCGGTTATCAACATGATGTACAAGCTTTTTGACCCTTATAAAACAGGTATTGTTGGGCCGAGGTTTGAACATATGGTTCGAAATGCAGTTCTGACGGCTTTTGCACAAGAAGGTTCTACATTTGTTGAGGTGGTTCGTTTGATGACCGACCCAACTTTGGTTCAGGAGTACTTGCCGAAAGTTCAAGATCCTATGGTTCGTAGATATTGGACTGACCAGATTGCGCAAACTGCGGAATTTCATAAGTCTGAAGTTTTGGATTATGTTGTTTCAAAGTTTGGTAGGTTTGTCACAAACGTTATGGTTCGGAATATGATTGGACAGTCGCAGTCTGCGTTTTCTTTCCGGGAGGTTATGGATAATGGCAAAATTCTTCTGGTTAATCTTTCAAAAGGGGCGTTGGGAGAAGAAAACTCAAACTTTTTGGGACTTGTATTGGTTCCAAGAATACTTATGGCTGCAATGAGCAGATCTGATATTCCGGAGGACCAGCGGCGGGATTTTTACTTGTATGTTGACGAATTCCAAAATTTTGCAACCCCTGACTTTGCACAAATTCTTTCTGAGGCTCGGAAATATCGCTTAAACCTTTGTGTGGCGAATCAATTTATAGGGCAGATTGATGAAGATGTTAAGAACGCTATTTTTGGAAATGTCGGGACGATCGCTTGTTATCGGGTGGGTGTTACTGACGCAAGCTATTTGACGCGCGAGTTCCAGCCTGTTTTTGATGAGGATGATCTTTTAAACATTGAGAGGTTTAATGTATATATGAAGACGATTGTTAATAATGAACCAGTACCTCCTTTTTCAGTTGATTTGACTCGTGACATGGGCCAGGTTCAGGCTCAAAAGAACGAAAAGGTTGCCGAGATAATTCGGGAGATGTCTCGCTTGAAGTATGGCCGAGATCGGGCTTTGGTTGAAGCGGAGATAAATAGGCGGGCGAAGCTTTAATGCCTCTTGACATAACCCGAAATATACCCGTAAACTGGGTATATGGCTGTCCCGCTTGTTGGAAAACATCTTCGTGCAATTGAGCTTCGTAAGGAAGGTAAGAGTTATTCGCAGATAAAAGAAGAACTTCAGGTAAGTAAAGGTAGTTTGAGCTTGTGGCTGAGAAAATATCCTCTTAGCGGTGAGCAGA
>MHCB01000013.1:21356-23873 GCA_001816455.1 Candidatus Blackburnbacteria bacterium RIFCSPHIGHO2_12_FULL_44_25 | reverse complement strand
TTCGGGTATTCCGTGGTTTTTAATATATGGAATTACTCCCAGAACAGGAATACCTGTTACCTTCTCGAGCTCTTTGACTGCTTTTGCGAGATCTTTCTTTCTACCCTTGTATTTGTTTATAAGAAAGCCTTTTATGAGGGACGCGCTTTCTAGATCATGCCTTCTTAGAATAGAGATTGTTCCTTCGAGCGAGGCAAAAACGCCTCCTCTTTCAGTATCTCCTACTAAGATAATTGGTGATTTTGAGTATTTGGCGATTTTGAGATTTGCTATATCGCATTCAATAAATCCAGGTTCAGCACAGGAGGCTGCTCCTTCTATTACCACAATGTCGAATCCAGCGTGAGTTTGGTCTAAACTCCTTTTGATCACTGACCACATGCCTACTTTGGACTCATAGAATTTCTTAATTTGGTTTGGGGTAGCAACTTTTCCATTTATTATTACCTGAGGCGCGCCCTCATGTTGCGGCTTAATAAGAAAAGGGTTCATTGCAGATTTTGGTTCAATTCTGGCTGCTTCTGCCTGGATGATTTGAGCAAGAGCAATTTCTTTTTTGTCCTTTGTGACGGATGAGTTGAGGGAGATGTTTACTGCTTTAAAGGGTGCTACTTTGTAACCGTTTTCTTTGAAAATCCTGCAAAGGGCCGTTGCTATTAGGGATTTTCCCACGCAGGATGATGTGCCAAGGATGGCCAGTGTTTTTGCTTTTATTAGCATGGTCGTCGCGGCCTTGTTCGCCCACATCCGGTGCATACTTCTCCATGGTTGACGTAAACATATTTTTGACAATATGGACAAAGGACTTTTTCTCCGCCGGATTCTTGACCAAACACAGGAACACAACCTTGGAGAGATTGTAGATATAACAACTCTTCATAATAATCAGTACCCCTTCGGTTGTTCTGGTTTCCTGGGGACTTAATTTGTCTTTTTTTTCTCATAATTGCCGACATGTCAAGAATTGTTTTGCCCATGGCTATTTTTAGAGATTTTAGCATCCCTTGGTCTGTAATTCCCTCTTGAAAGAGCTCTTCTCTTTGTTCGAAAAAACTTTCTAAGAACCGTTGAAATTTAAGAAGACAGTTTTTGCAATCCTCATCCAGTGAATAAACACTTTTCATTTCAAAATCAACGTAGACTTGTTCGAATGTTTTTTGTTCGAAAAGATGTTGCAGATCTGGGTGGGCTTCCCTTAGTTTCTCTATCACATAAGGAACGTCGTAATGGTTTTCAAGGTCACCTTTCAGGTGTGGAACCCATGATATTAAGTGTTCTACCTTTTCTCTTTCTGTGTGACTTCCGGAGTCAAGTTTTTTGTATTTAGGGTCCAGTTTTTCTAAAAATTCTTCTATTTCTAGTGTCGTTCTGTCTACCCTTATGGTTGTGGCATCAAGCATTCCTTTTTCGTTTATGTGATAGATATAAATTTGGGATTCCGGCAACTCATCTCTTCTGGGACTGATCAGGAGAGTTATGGATCCTGGTTTGGCGTGCACTACATGTTCTTCTATTCTTTCTGCTGCATTTCTTACTAAAGGGCTTTCTCCGTTGAAAATAGTAATCCATGGTTTACCGTTTCTTCTAAGAACCATTCTTGTTTCACCGTTTAAAAGACAGCGGTCGACAGATATTCCCAACACAGCTTTTCTTTGCAGGTACTCTTCCCAGAACTTGGTCATGCTTTCGAGGGTTGAGCGTGAAAGATAGTCGGTTAGCTCTTGGTGGGTTTTGCCGGACAGAAACTCGTTATACTCACGCTGGATTCTTCTACCTTCTAGGTTGACATCAAAACCTGTACCAGGAATTAGAAATATATCTTCCGGCAAGAACTCTTCGACTCGAACATTAGATCTAAAGAAGGTCTCGGCAAGCATGGTTTTTTATGTGTTAGCGCAGACTGATGGCTTTTTTAGGGTTTTGTGCAACCCTCCGAGCTAATTCGTAGCTTGTGAAGAATAGACCGGTGTAAAAGAGGTCTCCCAGAAGTGTGTTTCGAAAAAAAGGAAGAGCGAGAGTGTAGCATTTTACCAAACCTTCTATTGTGGGAGCGTACATACCAGACACAGCCCAGACGCCGAAGTTTGTAATTACAAAAAACAAAACGGAAGACAGGAGGCTTGCGCCAAACACAGTAGGCACTGATTTTTTACTCTGTAGTCCAAGACCGATTAGGCCTGATAACAGAAAGCTTCCGTACACAAAAGGCATGGTCGAATGGAAACCAATAAAGAGATCTGACGCAAATAATGCAATCAACGGAAGAATAAGGGCGTACTTTTTATTCAAATAGGCTCCGCCAAAAAGGGCCAAACCGGCAATGGGAGCAAAGTTTGGTGGATGAGGTAGAAGACGTAGAACTACTGCCACTAGGATTATTAGCAATGGGTTGATTAAGTTTTTCATGAGGTACCGGTCAATACTTTTCTATCTTCCATTCGATATTGTCTTCGTTTTTAGTTTTGTAATCTGCTGGACCTACGGGGGCCATTTGGCTATTAACATAAAAGGCCCAGT
>MHCB01000013.1:16264-21345 GCA_001816455.1 Candidatus Blackburnbacteria bacterium RIFCSPHIGHO2_12_FULL_44_25 | reverse complement strand
CCCGAATCTGCTCTCCTACCGTTTATAGAAACCACAAGACCCGATGCATCTTGCTCGATCGTGGCTTTTTCTTTTAGTAAGGTTAGGGCATTTTTCCCCTCGACACCTTTGTATGTAAGATTTCTTTCTAGAGTGATTGTCGGGAGACTTGGGTTAAGAGGAAGTGTCGGAGCGAAGATAGAACGGGAGCTTAGCTTTGCTTGGACGACAAAAAAACCACCAAGAATGGTGGCGAAACTGATGAAGATGATGAGAACTTTTTTATTCATTTCCTGCCAGATACAATACTGCACCTGGCCAGATACCGCATGGTATCTTGGCTCGGGATCATTAGAAGCTGCTAGTTTTCCGACTCTACCCTTCGACTGGATATGCTCTGACAGCGCTCAGGGTTAACGGTTGCGGCACAGTGCAGGAGTTACACCTGCTTCCTTAAACACAGCTTGTTAATTCAACATACATCACGAACTCCAGTTTTACAAGGAGAAAAGAGAGTATATTGAGTTATGCAGGTTTGGCAGCAAAATTTTTTGCTTTTCTTCATTGGCTATTCGCTACTGTGTTTTATATTGGGTTTTTATAACTCTAGGAAGAAAAATTATTTAGGGGTTTGCCACCTGTTTTATCCTCTCGGGGCCTATGTTTGGGCAGATGCAGTAATTTTTGGATTGTTTTGGGCAATGATAACTGTCGTTGTTTACTACCTTAAGAATTGGTACTTATTTTTAACGTTTTATTTTGTTTTTCAGACAATTCGCACTTTTGGGGAGAGTATTTATTGGTTTAATCAGCAGTTTTCAACTGTAAACAGAAACCCCGGAAAGCGACAATGGCCGCACTTTTTCTTTAGAGATGAATATACTACTTGGTTTGTTTATCAGATTATGTGGCAGTGTGTTTGTGCCGTGTGCACAATCTTTGCTATTTACTTTAGCTACATGTGGCTAGGGGGTTACTCTAGATAGTCTTGCAGTTTCTTGCGCCTAGAAGGATGCTTCAGTTTTCTCAATGCCTTTGCTTCAATTTGTCTTATTCGTTCTCGGGTAACTCCAAATTCTCGACCTACTTCCTCTAGGGTCATTGGTTTCGAGCCGTTTAGGCCGAAGCGGAGGCGCAAGACTTTTGCCTCACGATCGGAAAGGCTTGATAAAACTTCTTCTAGGCTTTCTTTCAAGAGTTCGCGTGATGCCTGATCTACTGGGGATGGTTGGCTTGTATCTTCTATAAAATCCCCTAGAAATGAGTCTTCGTCGTCTCCTACTTTTGCGTCAATTGAGGTTACTTCTTGGGCGATCTTGAAGATCTCACGGACTCTGTCTGCTGATAATTCTAGCTCTTCGCCTATTTCTTCTGCCGTTGGTTCTCTGCCCAGCTCCTGCATGAGCCTTCTTGAGGTGTGGAAAAGTTTGTTAATGGTCTCGACCATATGGACTGGAATACGGATGGTTCTGGCCTGGTCTGCTATTGCGCGGGTTATTGCCTGGCGGATCCACCAAGTAGCGTAGGTTGAAAATTTAAAACCCTTTCTCCAGTCGTACTTTTCTACAGCGCGGATTAAACCCTGGTTTCCTTCCTGGATTAGATCGAGAAGAGTTAGGCCGCGGCCAACGTACTTTTTAGCAATTGAAACAACAAGTCTTAGATTGGATTGGGTTAGTAGCTCTTTTGCTCGGCGGTCACTTTTCTCAATTCTTTTAGCAAGGTCCACCTCTTCCTCCGGGCCAAGTAGGCGGACACGACCAATTTCCCGAAGGTATTGCCTGACTGGGTCTGTTGAGACACCTTCGTCAAAACGAGTTAGCGCCTCAATTTCGCGTTCAAGATCTATTGGGGTTTTTGATTCTTCTACTAGGGCGTCCTCGGTTACTGACTCGAAAACATCTACTCCTTTCTCCAGGAGTTTTGCATAAAACCCGTCTAGTTCTTCTAGGCGGTCTTCGGCATCGGGAAAAATATCCAAGATCTCGTCTTGGGTCAAAAATCCTTGCTTGTCACCCCTACCTAGTAACTCTTGGACTGGTTTTCTGAACTTAGAAGCTTGCATTAGCCTTGGTATGATACCATTTTTTACTCTTCTTTTTCTAAATTTGAGAGTTTTAAAGTTAGATCTCTCAATAAACCTCCTAGTTCTTGGGTAGAATCTTCATTATTTTCGACCTCGGCTTCTTTAATCTTTCTGGTTATATTTTTTATCTCGTCTTTGATGCTTAGAATTCTTAGTTCCTTTTTAAGGGATCCCACTTCTTTCTTCTGATCTTTTTCCCCAATCTGGTCACCTCTTAGGAATAACTCAGAAAAGAAATTATTAAGCTCACTCGGGAGTCTCTGGCTTAAATCCTGAGGGGTGAAGCCGTTCCCCAGGCTTCTGTATTCCTGGACGATTTTTTGAGCTTTTGTAGTTTTGAAAAGATTGAACGTTTCTTCGTCTGTCAGATCGGGGTTTTGATGGAGGAGTAAGCCCAGGAGTTTTTCTTCGAGTATTTCCTGTCGTGATTTTTGAGTTTCCTCGATTATTGTCTCCTCTTTTTGAGAGTTGGCCAGTCTTGTTTTACCGATTTGGGCAAGTACCGCCTCTTCGGGAACCCCCAGTCTTTCGGAAACAATTCTTACACAATAGGCTTTGACTATTTCGTCTTCTATTGAGGCGAGGACCGGGGTGAGCTCTCTCCCTATCTTTTCTTTGCCTTCTGTTGTCTTTGGATCAAATTTTGCGAAGGTTGATTCAATTAGGAAGTCATAAATGGACTGGGCGGTGTCAACCGCTTTTTTCCAACCTTCCGGATCTTCCATGGCAAATTCGTCTGGATCTTTGTATTTTCCAAGATCAATAACTTTGACCTCTGCTCCGCTTTTTTTGAGAACATCGATCCCCCGGCGGGCTGCTTGGTCGCCTGCGAAATCTGAATCCAGGGCGAGCGCGACTTTAGAGGTAAACCGGCTTAATAGTTCTGCCTGTTGGGGAGTAAGCGCAGAGCCTTTTATAGCAACGATGTTCTCAATGCCTGCTTTATAGGAGGACAAAAGGTCAAATTCGCCTTCAACCACAACAACGAAGCCGGATTTTTTAACTTTTTCTTTTGTTACACTTAGCCCATAGACGGTTTGGCCCTTTTTGTAGACCAGCGTATCGGGACTGTTTATATATTTTGCAATGTCACCAGAACTCTTTAATACACGGCCTGAGAAGGCGATGGTATTCCCGTAGTGGTCCCCGATTGGGAACATAATTCTTGCTCTAAAGCGGTCAAAATAATTCCCCCCGCGGCCAACTACTAGTCCGGCCTTTTCTAAGAGGGTCGGCTGGTAGTTTTTTTTCTTTGTTAAAAAGTTGAATAGCGCACCTGGAAGATCTGGAGCAAAACCAAGTTTGAAGGTTTTTATTAAATCTTCTCCTATTCCTCTTTTTTTGAGGTAATCGCGTGCGGTTTCTCCTAGAGCATGTTTTGTTAAGAGGTAGTGGTAAAAGTCGCTGGCAACGAAATTTACTTTGTAAATTTCTTCCTTTTCTTCAAATCCAGTAAAGCCCTTTAGGGGTTGAAGTTTTATACCTGCCTTATCAGCCAAAATCTTTAGGGCTTGGGGAAATTCTATTTTCTCATAATCTATTAGAAACTTGTAAACGTCACCCCCGACTGAACAGCCAAAGCACTTGAAAATTTGAAGTTCCGGGGAGACCATGAAAGAGGGGGATTTTTCGGAATGAAAGGGGCACAGACCTTTGTAGTTTCTTCCTGCTTTTTTTAGCTCGACATACTCGCCTACTATTTCTACGATGTCGGTTTTAAGTTTAATTTCTTCAATTTGGTCTTCGGCCATGGCTTTAAGGGTAGTATACGGGGAAAGTGCAAGCTAAGGGGGCCGTACCGTTTTTTTGGTCGTGCCCCCTTGGGTGGTGTTCAGGCTAGAGTGAGAGTCGCACCGGGTAGGACCTGGGCAATCTCGCCCAACGTCATGGGGAAAAAGACCACCCCGAGGGACTCTTTTGCCAGCCACATGACGACCTCGTCTTCTCTCCCTTCGGGTATAAATACCCCGACGGCGTGGGCCTGCTCTCTTGTCTGTCCGGGGTACTCGACCCCAAAGACAAGGTACCCCGGCTTGGCTGTTCGATGCTCTTGTGGTAAACGATCGTCGAAAGCCAATTGGTAGTAGTTGTGAGCGCCGTCGATTGCGACCAATAGCTCTTCGAACGTGCCAACAAGAGAGAGCCACTTGAACATCAAAAACCGTTCTTTGCCATCATTGTCCGGGCTTCTAAGGACATGAAAGAGTTGCCACAGAGTGCCACGAACTCCTGTCGCCTCTGCTGTTGTTGTGCCCATCTATTCCTCCTTGTGGACGACAATTTAGCACCGGGGTAACTCTAGAACGGCAGAGGAGTTAAGTCAAGTCGGAATTTTGGCGGAGAGGGTGGGATTTGAACCCACAAGCCCATTTCTGGACGCCGGTTTTCGAAACCGGTGGAATAGCCGTTATCCGACCTCTCCTTGGTTTAAGTGATTTTTTATGCCTTTTTGACTTTCAAGAGTTCTTTAAGAAGATCGCGGGCTTGGGAGAGCATTTTTCTTTCTCTTTCGGAACCTAGGATTTTTGAGATTTGGGCATATTGACCCCATTTTTCTTCAGGTTCTTTATCGGTTCCTAAACCGTTGTTTTCTTCTGAAGATTCAATAAGATAGTAAAGAATCTTTTCTGTTGTTTTTTGGCCGCTTTTAGAGGAAGAAAAAGTTGCTCGGCCGGTTTCTTCCTTCACTTCTACTGTTAAACCTTTTTCTTCTCTTAAAATTCTTAAAATTGCTCCAACAGAAGACTCACCGCGCCTGACTGGTCCCTTTGGAAATTCTCCGGGTTCTTTGGGCCCACTTTTAAAGACAAGCCATTCGGCAGCTCCTTTTTTCTTTCTATATACGGTTGCTGCTGTTATTAATTGTTCTGCCATTTGCGGTAGTATACCTTATATTGTGCTTTCTTGTGCGCACCCAGGAGGATTCGAACCTCCGGCCTTGGGATCCGGAATCCCACGCTCTATCCAGCTGAGCTATGGGTGCAAAAATTCTTATTTCAAACCCACAAGGTTCTGT
>MHCB01000013.1:0-16247 GCA_001816455.1 Candidatus Blackburnbacteria bacterium RIFCSPHIGHO2_12_FULL_44_25 | reverse complement strand
TAGTGGCAAGGTTCTGTTTCCAGGTTCTTACCACACTAGTGGCAAGGTTCTGTTTCCAGGTTCTTACCACACTAGTGGCAAGGTTCTGTCTTCAGGTTCTTATGGGTGCTTGTACTCGGGCGGAGAGGGAGGGATTTGAACCCTCGATACCTTGCGGTATACGCGCTTTCCAAGCGCGCGCACTAGGCCACTATGCGACCTCTCCAAGTTTAGTTTATGAGTAGCACAACGTTCTCGCAAAGCGAGGTTGTTATGCGACCTCTCCAAGTTTAGTTTATGAGTGGCACAACGTTCTCGATTGGGCGCACCCGATAGGATTCGAACCTACTACCTCAACGTCCGCAACGTTGCGCTCTATCCAAATGAGCTACGGGTGCATATTTTTAAGACTCAAGAGGAATTCTTTTTGATAGCCATGAAGCAGATTTATCCAAGAAACCGGGAGCTGCTTCTTCGTAGACTATGTATTCTTCGAGAACTTGGCGAATTTTGTCTTTGTCTTCGGGATTTATAACAAATTCGAGCCTCCATGGCATCCTTATTGCTTCAACTACTAGAAGCTGATTTCCGAACCTTTCTGTAAACCAGAAGCGTATTAATTCATCCCAAAAATAGGCTTTGCCGGCAAAAATAATTCCCTTCGTAGTTATTTTGTGTTCAACTTCTTCAGGTGAAACTGTGGAGAGCGTATATACAAGAAAAACCAGCGAGATTATTACGATAACTGGAAGTATCCCCCCGATTGTAAAGAAAATAACCCCGACCAAAAAGGCTACTGCTAAAACGGTTGTAAAAAATTCCTTGTTTCTCTTTTTAAAGGGCCGAACGTGAGCCTGCCAGGAGAAAAGTTCCTTTGCTGACCCTATTACAGTCGGAGTTTTCCGGGTTTCAGACCCCGGAGTTTGAGCAGATTCTGTGGGCATCTAAGGAGAAATTATACCACAAATTCTGGTATAATTGGCCTCTGGGGAGGAGTCGCCTAGTGGCCGATGGCAGAGGATTGCTAATCCTCGCCCCGAAAGGGGCACGTGAGTTCGAATCTCACCTCCTCCGCTTTCTATCCCACAAACAAGGAGGGTTGGCAGAACGGCTATTGCGCGGGTCTTGAAAACCCGTGGGAGAAATCCCTTGCAGGTTCGAATCCTGTGCCCTCCGCATTCTCACTCGGGTTGTTGAATTATCCCCAAAAATTCGTTAGGGGTAACAAGATTAACTCCACAGTATGAACTGCCGACCTTGTTCAGTAGGGGTTTGTCGCCGGTAACAAAGTAGTTTACTTTTGCGTTAACTGCAGCGGCCAAGGCTAGATCATCTTCTGGGTGAGTGGCTACGCTCTTAATGTTAGTTGTGATGGGCACAATGGTAGCTTCAAGAAGCAGAAGGTCTATGAAATTTGAGACCATATTAGGGCTAAGGTGACTTTGGAAGTATGGTTTTTGAAGAGTTCTTTTTAACTCCTTAATAATATGTGTTGATGTTACTAGTTCAAACTTATTGTCACGCCAAGCATTGAGAATCTGTCCTGGAGGGTTGGTGGCACTTACTGTTCCCGAGGCAAGGACATTGGTGTCCAAGAATGCACTAATCACTGGTGTTTTTGGTATCCACTCTTACCTCGGCTATCGCTTTTTCTGTTTCTAGTTCAAGAACTTCAGCCGGAACGTTTTTGAAAGCTTCTCTCATTCGATCAAGAGCTTTAAAACGGTCTTCTCTTTGTTTTTCGAGCTGAGTAAGCCTTTTTAAGTCTTGGGTTGAAATAACCGCAGCAACCGGAATGCCGCTTTTTTCTACAACTACTCTGGTTTGTCCTTTAAAGACCTTGTTAAGGACCTGAGCCCATTGCTGTCTTGCTTCGGATGCCTTCATTGTTTGAGTCATGATTTGTACAGTTTAGTACGACTTAGTACAAAAGTAAAGTTTGATGTTTGAATTTAACGGGCTAAGGTTAGGCACCAGACATTTCTCACTCCACTTTTTTTAAGAGCTTTTGTTGCTTCTTTTAAGGTTGAACCTGTTGTCCAGACGTCGTCGAAGAGAACGAGGTTAGAGGTTGGACGTGTAGGCGCTATGACAGGGATGTTAGAAAGAACGGAAAATACGCCGTCTACATTAGTTTTACGATCTTGGCCCTTGAGGCCTACTTGCTGGTTGGTATTTTTGACTCTTTCTAGTAAGTTTTCTACTTTCCAACCCATTTTTTGAGCAATTAATCTTCCCAACTCTTCGCTTTGGTTAAAACCCCGCCAGTTTTCCCGTTTCCAGTGGAGTGGGATTGGAACTAGGGTAATTTTGTTATCCCCTGCCACAAGACTTTGGGATGTAAGAGGTTTGTACTTTTGTAAACCTTCGATTGCTCTGAGGCTTAAGTCCTTTGCCAGATCTTCTATGAATTTATATTTGAGTTTGGTTATAAGTTTTCTTGGAATCCCTTCATAGGCCCAAATGCTATGCAGACCATTTGGAGAAAAGGGTTTTTGGCAATACTTGTGTCTTATTCCGTCAGGAGAAGGTCGTTCGCAAACCGGACAAACTTGGGGAAAGTGAGGTTTTGCCTTTGAGGCACAATCGAGGCAGAAGTAGGTTCTAGTTTTTTTACAACCGTAACATTGTTTGGGGTAAATAAAATCTAGTATTCTCACAAAAAATCCGCCTGTTTAAAGTATATGCGGATTTTCAACGAGAACGTGGGGTATTTGTATCAGTGTCGGTGGATTCGAAGGTAATTAACCTACAAAACCCACCGACACCGGGGCGATGCGGGGGTGTTTAACTGGTGACTGCTCCTACGCGAAGCCATCGCTTGGAGACAAGCTCCCAGTTGACGACTCCCAGGAAGGCGCCGAGGATTCCGCCAGCTATCACCAGCACGACCTTTGCGGTTGCGGTATCCGCAGTTTCAGCAAGCAGGAAGTAGCTGATGATTCCGCCCAGTGTCCCGTCAATGGCGCAGAGTACCCGCTTCTGGGAATGTATAAGCCGGAACAGGTGCCAGAAGAAGAGCGCCAGAAAGCGTGTGACAAGCCATGGCAGAAGGACTATGCCGATGGCACATTTCACACACACCTTTCCGGCTTCCGGGATGAGCCACAGAAGCCCTATCCAGAACCACCGGATGATGTTCGGATAGGTTTCGTGGGCCTCGGCGAACCCCATATTTTGAAAGTACCGTCCTTCCCCTTTGACATACTCTCGACAGAACCGGTTGTGCTCCCAACGGTCAAGGTCTTCGCCTTTCCTCCATATCGAGTGAAGTACCCACAAAAGCAGTCGTGGTGAGAGTATGATGAGGAACAAAAATACTATTGCCACGATTGTAATCGCGACGTCCAGTAGGCTTAACTGCTCCTGAGATTTGGTGCTTGGCTGGACAGCTTGGATGGCCAGAAAGAACCAGCGTGCGATTAGAAAGACTCCAGTCCAGGCGAAAAGCTGGAGGTGGTAGTAGGGACGCGAAAGGAAAATTCCCAATCCTTTGCTGACCTCTTCCCATGCACGGGCAGCGGCAATTACCACTGCCTTCCAAACCTCACCGAAGTCGTATGCCAAATACCCGAGGGCCAAGCCGGAAAGGAGTCCCAGCCACCAGAAGCTTGGTCCAAGGATCACGGCTACTGCGCTGCACAAAGCCCCGCCCGAGAAGCATGCCCCTGCGATTCTGCGCGTTTCCATCTAACTAACCCTCCGAAATCAAAGAACAATCAGCCTTGCACAGTGCAAAGCGGGTTACCAGCCTCCTGGTAGCAGCGGTAGTATATCAAATGGGGCAAACTGAAGCCTCACGTTTTAGTATACTTTGGTTTGTAATGAAGATTTTCAACAAACGAGCTCGGCACGATTACCAACTTTACGAGACGGTTGAGGCTGGAGTTTCTCTCCTGGGGAGCGAGGCAAAATCCATAAGAAACGGTCGGGGGGACATAACTTCCGCCTTTGCGCGTATAAAAGACGGTGAAGCATATCTTGTGGGGGCAAACATTCCGCTACACGCAATGTCAGCGCCTCAAGGGTATGACCCTATTCGTACAAGAAAGTTGCTTTTACACAAAAGCCAAATAGTCTCCTTGGGTACACGGATGAAACAACAGAACTTGCTTTTGGTGCCTGTTTCAGTGTATACTAAAGGACCTCTAGTGAAGCTAGAACTGGCCTTGGCTCGCGGTAAGAAGAAGTACGAGAAAAAAGAGGAAAAGAAGCGCCGAGATATAGACCGCGAGGTGGAAATTGAAGCAAGAGGAAAAAGGTAAAGTCTCAAACTGTATCGTCAGTTCGTTAACCAAAATTTGCAGCAGCAAATTTTGAGAGGAAACTCCGACAAGGGACGAAGTCTTGAAAAAGACGAAGTGGGAAGTCGAGAGTTGACGAGGGGATGATAGGTTTCGACGGGAAAGTACTTTGACACGCAGCAAGCCGAGTTTGACTTATTACTCGTTAATACATAGGTCAAAAAAACACAAACGGCAAGGATTATTCCTCAGCCGGAGATTACGCTCTCGCATACGCGGCAGTTTAAACTCCCATCCTGATATTTTGCGTCTGGGCGAAGTATTCTGGGGTGTTATCCAAACCAGAACTCTTGTGGAAACTGATCAAACCCACATCTGTACCTTGATCTAGCAAATTCTGATACTTTTGTTTGTTGAGGATGGATTTGCAAAACAAATCAACAAAATAAGCTTGTAGAAGCGTTCAAATTTCTTTCACGGATGAGGGTCCAATTCCCTCCATCTCCACCACTCCGCTGAAGCTTCGCGGTGCGCAGCACTAAGAAGCATATAAATAGCGTGGTGTCCTTTTGTAGCCTTGGCGAAGAAGGACAATCTTTCCTCGCGGCCACAAGAATTTGTTTGGTTTCAAGTTGATTTCTCCTTGTCTTTCCACTACCGTAGCAGTTGGTTGGCCAAACCAATTTGGCCCGGTGTCGCTCATTTCCAACAGAAAGGACCGGACAAATGACAGGGATGACTTATGCGGGTGTTGGGGTCGACTACGGCACAATGGACCCATTCAAGCGTCTAGCCCAGTTTGCGGGACGAGAGACGGCAGGCAACATCCGCCGTCTCGGATTCACAGAAGTGAGAGACAGCCGGGGTGAAAGTGCTTACCTGGTCGAGGCAGCGGACGGCTATTTTGCCCACGTCGAGGAAGGGTTGGGTACGAAAAATCTCGTTGCTGACGCCATGTATCGGCTGACCGGAAAATCGTACTATGACCAGATAGCGCAAGATACCGTAGCCATGATCGTAAACGACATGATTACGGTGGGAGCACTGCCTCTCTCTGTCGCCATGCACCTGGCAGTCGGCTCATCGGACTGGTTCAGCGACGAGGCTCGGTGCCAAGATCTTGTTGAGGGCTGGAAAAGAGCCCGCATGCTTGCTGGCTGTGTATGGGGCGGAGGCGAGACACCAACACTGCGGGACATTATCTTACCAGACACGGTGGTCCTAAGCGGATCGGCGACGGGCATCATAAAGCCCAAGACCCACCGAATTAAGGGAAACGTTGAAGCTGGCGATGCAATCATCATCGTGGAAAGTTCTGGTATTCACGCAAACGGCTTGACGCTAGCGCGGGCAGTTGCAGAAAAGCTGCCTGAAGGCTACCTCACCCGTCTCCCTAGTGGACGGACGTACGGCGAGACGCTTTTGGACGCAACACGCATTTACGTTCGACTGGTTGAAGACTGCTTGGCCAGAGGTATCGATATCCACTATGCGGTGAACATTACTGGGCATGGATGGCGCAAATTGATGCGAGCGCCATTACCTTTTGCCTATGTGATTGATCACTTGCCAAAACCGCAGGAGATTTTTGGTTTTATTCAAGAACATGGGCCAGTTGATGATCGGGAAGCCTACGCCAACCTCAACATGGGGGCAGGTTTTGCACTCATTCTTCCACCATCCGATGTTAGGAGGCTGTGGGAAATATTTCACCACTACGAGTATCCCAACCGCTTCTCGGGAGTTTGGGCTGGCAATGTGGAACCAAGCGAACAAAGACGAGTTGTAATCAGACCGAAAGGGCTTGAATATTCGGAAGAAACCCTCGGCGTTCGCTGATTCATCAGGGGTCTTGGGGGCACCCGCCAGTATTGGCAAAGCCCTCACCGCTCTACTTCTTCAAAGGTATTTCGAGGATTTTGTTTTGGGAGAGAAGGAAGATTTTTCCTTCGGATTGGGAAACTACGAAGTCTTGGGTGTTTTTGACTTCTTCGGAGACATATTCTAATTTATAAGCTCCTGTTTTTTCAGTTTCTACTATTCTTCCATTTTCTTTGTCCAGAATAAATAACGACTCTAAATCCGGGTCTGTGTAGATGTTTTGAGTACCCGACAGGCCCTCGCTTAGACCAGATAGTCTAAAGCCATCCTTTAGCCCCCGTGTGAACTTTCCCACTTCCCCGCCTTCTCCCAAAATATAAATTGCTCCGTCAACAGTCCAGTCCACAGAGGCAGTTGGTGGTGTTGTACTTCCCGCAAACCATTTTTGTTTTGTGCCAAAACCTGACGCCGTACCTGCTGCGGGGTATTTCCAAACAATTCCCCCTTTTTCAAGAAGATAGATATTGGAGCCAAAGGCTAAAACTTTGTAGACGGAGGCCCATTCGGAATCTTGCGGAACTGCTACTTTTGAGTTACCTCGGGAGTCGATCTCTACGATTCCAGCGTCGCCCAATACGTAAGTTTTGCGATCAAAGACGGAGGCAGAGGTTGCATTGGAAATTTTATCTGCTCCCGAAACGTCTGTTTTTTTGTCTTTGGCGGCTACATAAATTACTCTACTTCCGCCTTGGTCGAGAACTGCTATCTGGCCATCTGACAAGGCCATTTCTACGCCTTGGACATTTTGACGAACCAAAGAGAGATCTAGGAAAAGATTTGCTTGGACTAGGGCGCGAGCAAGGATGTTTGCTTCCTGTTCGGCGAGGTTTGTTCGAAGTTTTTCAAGGTCTTTGTCTTGTATCCCTTCTGCGATAAGGGCATCTACTATGGTCTTTGATTCGCGAAATGATACCTGAGCGTTTGCCTTGTTAACGTCTTTTTGGGCAAGGGCGTCATTATAGAGAACCTCTGCTCTTTCGAGCCTGTCTTGATAAGAGAGTTTATAATCTCTGGCTTTCTTTTGGCGAAGACCGAAAAATATGCTTATTAAAAGAATTATTAGAAGAACTACTCCGACAGAGAGCGATGTTTTTCGCAGGTCTCTATTCTCTAGTTGGCGAGGCTCGAACGGCTTGTCTGGGAGGACCTGGGCAAATTTTACTAGAAGTGTTTTAAGCGGGTTTGGCGGTTTAGTGACGGGAGAAGATGGTCCCGTTTGCGGCAAGCTCGCCTGGGCGGACTGCCGAACAACCAAGGGTGCCTGAACCTCCCGCGGGGCTTGCTCACGCAAGGTTGGGATTCCCGGTTGGATAATAACGGCGCCTGCTTTGGGATTATTTTCTTTATGAAGCGCTGGCATTAGATTCTCTGCAATGTCTTCCAGGTTGGGGTTATTCAAGAGGTTTTTGCTCAGCTCTTCGGGGGGAATGCTTTTGAAAAAATCCTCGGTCCCCAGGATAAAAGAATCCCCTTCCGCAATCCGCCCAGAGAAGTTGTGTCCGGTGAATTTATAAACTGTTCCTCCCCTATTTGCCCAGATTTGGCAGTCGCCACGCTTGACAAAGTACACATATGAATCGCTAACCGAACAAACTGCGATTGTTGTGCGGTGAGGTTGGAATTTTTCTACTGCCTGGTCTGCTATCGAAACCAGGTTTTGGAAAGATTTATCTTTCCCAGTTTCTTCCTCCAAGAAACTTATTATTTCCCGGCCAATTCCTGTTGCGGGTTTGACCTCCTTGTCGTCTCTCTCGGGAGAGGGTGTTTCTTCGACGGATAGAAGTATACATAAATTCTCCTGTTCGAAAACTTGGGTCCAGGCGTTCGGAGTAGCGTTAGAAAGGATTTTGGCAGTTATCAAGGACATACGTTGATGTTAGCGTATTAAAGCGCTAACAGGGCAATTAGTAATAGGGCTATGGCAAACATGAAGTGGGCCCAGGCAAAAGTTCGCAGTAAGGTTTCTATCCCGAATTCTATTGTTTGGGTCATCAGGTAAACTTGTCTAACCAAAATTCCGGCGAAAGTCACATAAACGGAAAATGCTAGGAGATAAAAGATTTTTACAAAAAACCAAATTGGTAGACCAAGATCTGTCATAAGTTTCCGCTACCTCCTTTTTGAAGCTGCTGTAGTATTCGGACTACTTCGGTGGGGTTGGGTACATTCTCAAAAACAAAGTTTGGTAGTGCTCCGGCGGTTTGGATTTGTACGTTTCCAAAGTTGAAAATTGTTCCCAAAAATCCACCTACTTTGTAGGTCGTTTCTTGGATATTGGCAATTTGGGCGTCTGAGATTTCTCTATAAATGAGGGTGTAAAAGTCAACATCCATAATTCTTTTGTTGGTTATGATGTTGACGTTAAAAAACCAGGTCAGGATTCCTTCTAAAAATACTGCCAGGGTAAACAGGTACCAAAGGACGATGGTTGCGGTTTGAAAATTAATAGGCATTGAAGACAGAAAGGAAAACATGGGAAGGATAATAATCGGAGCTAGGCTTAGAACAATCGTTAAAAGTACCCAGGAGAGATTTGTTACCGGATGACGTCTTAAAAGAAGTATTACTTCTTCGCCATTTGTTTGATTTTCAAAATGTGTGTTTTTGGGGAAGTGGGCAAAGGCGGCAAGGGGGTTTTTGGTTGGGGTGTGGTCTGTTACCAGTTTCTCCTCTTTGGTAGATACATATAAGTCCGGCATTGTTCGGTCTTCATTGTACACCGAGACCGGTGTGTGTAGCAAAATGTGGTACAAACTATCTCCTCTCGATATTGTAGAGGGGGCCGACAATTTGGATATTGGCCGGGGCGCGAAGGTTGAAGAAACTCTTAAACTCTTCTCCCGAGAATGTTTCTTGGCCTCCGTCCCCAGAAACTGAAACACTGTTTGTTTTCCCGATACCTGTATCCCAGTCTGAAACGGAGATATTCGAAACATTATTGTAGGGAGATATGCCTCTTGACGAGAGTTCTTGTCTAACCCTCGCAGCATCCCAGGTGTCTGTCCCGTCTGGATTTGGTTTATCTGGTTGGGATAAATGCTTCTGGGTTCCGCCGTCTGATTTTCCCAGTTTTATTACGTTCACAATATCTGCAACCTCTCCGCTTTTGAGCCAGGCGGATTTGGCATATTCTTTCCTGTAACCTTGAGCTGCATAGAAACATGGGGAGGATTTGTCGTAGGCTTTCTCGTTAAGGTCTCCAAAGTTTCCAATTCCTCCTGTTGTATCTTGGAGTCTTTTGGTCCAGGGTCTTGAACTCCAGCCCACATCGGAGCTTGTTAGGGCGTAGCCCCCAAAAGTGGAAGCATACCAGGCAGTTACCACTTCCCCACCTGAGACAAGGACTTCTCCTTCTGTTGCTTTAACAGCCACCTCCCAGTTGCCTCCTTTGTTGCCGCCTTTGTAAACCTGACAGGCTTGGGTTGTGCAAATTTCTTTGCCTCCCCCGCCGGTATAGGCCCAGGCATATGATCTTGCAGCAATTGCTTGGGCTTTTAAAGCTTCCAGAGGCCAGGACTCTGGCATTTCGTAAATACCCAGGAGGTAGGTTTCAAGTGGCATTACCTCGTACCCTTTGACGGTAAGGCTTATATTTGGTTTTTTCTCAAAAGAGACTCCTTCAAAATAAGCGTTTAGAATTTGCTGGTAATTCTGCCCAGCATTTGCGCGGCCGTAGGCTCCGTATTGGTTTAGACCAACTCTGTGGGGAATTCCATAAGTAAAGAATGCGAAGCCGGGACTGAAGCCAGGATCAAGTTTTCTATCGTCTGTGCAGAGAAGAGGGCCTGCGCCTAACGACGTCGGAAGATTAAGACTTGCTAGTTTTTGAGCAATCAGGCCTTGCTGCTTTGAACTTAAACCGGCTATGTATTTTTCTACTTTTGCGACTTCCCCTGCTAAAAATTGGGCGTTTTTGTCAAGCTTGCCCTGGGCAACTTGAAGAGAGGCTTTGTTTGTTTTTAGTGATTCACGATCTTTTTCGAGTGTTTGAATGTCTTCGGCAATTTGCAATATATCTTCTTGGTCTTGCTCGACAATTCTTTGACGAATTGTTAGTTGGCGAAGTAGGTCAATTGCTGAATCTGCGAGGATAAAAGGAGCTAGCGGGTCGTGTTGCCTCAAGACCATGTAGTGGCGTTTGGTTTTTTCTTCAAAAAGCTCTTCTCTTAAACCTAAATTTTCTTCTCTTTCCTGAATATCTTTTTCCAGACCGTTTAGCTGAGTTGAAATACTGGTAATTCGTGATTTTATTCCGTCTACTTGCTTTTTAAGGTTTGCCAGCTCGGTTTTGTTTTTTTCGTGCGCGGGTTTGAAAGCGTCGATTTCTTTTTGGAGTTCCTGGATTTGGCAATCAAGGTCTGAGGCAGGACAATGGGAGGCGAGAATGGTAAAAGGTAAAAGGTAAAAGGTAAAAGGTAAAAGGATAAGAACGGAAAAGAAAAACGCAAAACTTTTGACCTTGGGCATGGATAAGATTATACCAGAGGAAGGTGCGGGGAATGGGGTTTTTGTGGTAGAATTCTGCTTGTACCTCGTTTTGCTCAGCGGGGGGTTTTGTTTTGAAAATGAAAAAACTTTCTATTTTTACTGCTTTGCTCTTTGTGGCTTTTTGGGTTTTGGGTACTGTTGGGCCAGTTTATGCGAAAGATTACTCATGGAAACAGTCGGATGGCACAACTACAGTAACTACTTCTTTCCCGGATCAGATACAAGAAGGCACTGGTTCGATTACTACAGAGTTTCGGTCTGATTCTCCTTATTTTGATAAGAAAAACCGCTATGCGCTCACCATACATCGCAAAGGGACGAGGGTTCGGGGAACGGCTTGTGAGTACACATATAATGTACCTGGCAGTTCTGACGAGCTTACTGTGGATAGTCAGCTATTAAAAGTAACTTGGAACATACTGGATTGTAATCGTGATAATCCGAGAGGCGATTGGACAATGGATGTTTGGTCTGGTCCGCCGGGTAGTGGATTCCCCCCTTATGTTAATGGGCGAGTTATTGCTCAGTTTACTTTTCCGGTTATACCCAAAGGTGGAGAGCCGAAGTTGGTTGCAAATTGTAAAGTGAAGGAAAGTCAACCTTTGACTTTTCAGATTGAAAATGTCCAAGCGGGTACTTCGTATACCCTTTGGCTCCATAATGCCTGGGAGAAGAAAACATATACTTTTCCTTCTGCCGGAATTTATACTGAAACTTTTATGCCTGGAAATGCATCTCATGCAACTGGTAAAAGACGGCTTTGTATGGATTTGGGTAAAGATAACAACAAAACCTGTCGTTATTTTGTGGATTTAGAATATGTGGCAGGCACTCCTAAAGAATGTAAGCTTGGGTCTGGGTCAACAAGTAGTCTGCCTGGAGCCAGCACAACTGCCGGCGATCCAACCAAACCCTTCCGATATGTTGATTGTGGGGGATCTGGAGGAAGCGGAGTACCGACCGCTCTTGGGTGTATACCTACTTCTGATTCAAATGCTCTTCTTGGGTGGTTTTTGAAGTGGGCGTATGGGCTTTCCGGGGGTGTTGCCTTGATTGTTATGATTATGGCGGGTTTCCAGATTATGACTTCTTCGGGTAACCCGGAAAAGATTCAGGGCGGAAGAGAGCTTCTTAACGCTGCGATTTCAGGCTTGTTGCTTGTTATATTCTCTGCTTTTTTGCTAAAACTTATAGGGGTCGATATTTTAGGTATACCCGGATTGAATTGAATAAAAATGGAACTTGCGCAATCCAGTCAAACCAGTTTTACACAACTTTCTCAGGGTGCCGGTTTAAATTCTGGTTTGGATACTTTGGGAGGGGTAGTTACTACTTTTCTTCCCTGGATCTTAGGAATATCCGGGTTGGTTCTTTTTTTCTATGTTATATGGGGCGGGTTTGGGATAATGACAGCAAAGGGGGATCCTAAGGCAACGGCTGCCGCCAGGGAACATTTAACAAAGGCTCTTGTGGGGTTTTTGATTGTTTTTATGGCTTATTGGCTGGTTCAGCTTCTTGGATTGATATTCGGAATCCAACAGTTTAGAAGTATCTTTTCCTGAGTCGTACACTAGTACATACGTACACTCGAGAACTAGTACGCAGGTACAATCGGAGACTAGTACACCAGTACACTCGAAAACAGTACACTCACGGCTAGACGTTTTGGGATTTTAGAAGCTTCCATAGGACTTGGCCGCATTCTTTCTTTAAACCTTCCAACTTCACATACTCAACTTCTGTTAAGTAGGTTTGTTCTTTGGCAAAGTATAGTAGATATTCTGTTTCAACCAGAGAGCCGTAGGCTATGCGTAAGAACTGTCTGAATTCGTTCTTATTCTGACGAGCATATCCTTCAATAATATTTAAAACCACAGATAACGCAGATCTTCTTATTTGGGAAGTAATACCATATAGTTCGTGCTTGGGAAACATCCTTGTTGCCTTGTAAATTTCCAGGGCGAGAATATCCGCCTTTTGCCAAGCGATTAATCTTTTGTAAGAGTAGTCTGAAGAATCAGGTGCCACGAGTTTTTGAAGATCCGAGTGTACTAGTTGCGAATTGACGAGTTGCTTTTAGATAGTCTTTGAACTTTCCTCCTCCGAATCTTCTGTTTCTCTTTGAAAAATCTTTTAAGGCTAATTCAAATTTTCCTGGAGTAAAATCAGGCCAGAGAGTCTTTGTGAAGTAAAGTTCGGCGTAAACCGCCTGCCAAGGAAAGTATCCGGATAGTCTTTTATCTCCTCCTGTTCTTATTATGAAATCCGGGTCCGGAGTTCCTGCTGTATCTAGTTGTTCAGAGAACTCTTCTTCGGTAACCGGACTCTCGCTCGCGCGTTGGTGAGTTTGAATTTTATCTAAAATTCTGTTTACGGCTCTTAGGATTTCTTCTCTGCCTCCGTAGTTTAGAGCAAAAGAAACAGTGATTTTGTTTTTATTTTCGGTACTTTTAACAATTTCCTTAGCAAGAGAAGCGATGTCTTTGGGGAACCAGTCTATGTCCCCTACAATTCTTAACTGGACGCCCATCTTTTCTAGTTCGCGAAGGTTAGATTTTAAGGCGTCCCGAAAAATAGTAAATAATCCTTTAAGCTCTGCGGAGTCTCTTTTTCTGTTTTCGGAGGAAAAAGCCCAAAAAGTAAGGTAGCTTATTCCTCGTTTAACAGCGTGTTCGACTATTGGCTTTATTGTTTTTTCCGCCGCAACTCTGTGGCCTTCTACCGGACCCATGCCGCGAAGGGCCGCCCACCGGCGATTACCGTCCATGATTATTGCAACGTGGGTTGGGGTTTTTGGTTTTTCCGGAGAAGTAACTGGTTTACTCATTTATTCCTATATCCTACCGCGCAGGCTGGTCAAAATTGTATCATATTGCCCTTTTGCCTTCTACTTTGTTAAACTGATTGTGCCGTGAAAGGTGAAATGCAAAACGTAAACAGCTCAATGCTGGCTCAGGTTCCTCTTGGACAAAGATATAATTCTCCTGTTTATAAGGCTGGCGACATAGGGAGTTTGGTTTCTTCCCTTGCCAGTGATTTATATATTATTGCCGGGATAGTTTTGTTTGCTCTTTTTATTTGGGGGGGTTTGCAGATGATACGAGCAGCCGGCGGAGGAAATCCTGAGGATTTTAAAAAGGGAAGGACGATTATTTTTGGAGCGTTGTTGGGTTTCTTGCTAATTTTTTCTTCATATTGGATAATTCAGCTTATTGAGGTGCTGACACACCTGAAGATTTTTTAATATAGAACACAGGACATAGTGCATGGTGCACAGGAAAACTAAGACAATAATGCAAAAGGCTTGGGTGAAAATTGTATCCTCTGTTCTTCTTTTTTTTGTTTTTGTGCTTTTTTCGGGGAGTTTGTCGGTAGCGGCGCCTTATAGTGACCAGCGGGCGTGTGAGGGAGTTTGCGGGCCGGGTAATTGCACTATTGATCCCGGTGGATCCAATTGGGTGTGTCTTACAGCTCCGAAAGGAAGTGCGTTGCCGGGGCTTTTTGGGAAGGTTACTCCTCCTGTTGGAGTAAGTCCCGGAGTTTCGGGGATAGGCAATCTTATCGGCGCGGTTTTGAGGATACTGGTTTTGGTCTCCGGGATTTGGGCTTTGTTTAATTTTATTATCGCGGGGTATCAGTTTATGCAGGCTGGCGGCGATTCAAAGGCGGTATCTGCAGCGTGGGCTCGTATTTGGCAAAGTTTGGTGGGTATAGTTGTTGTTGCTGCATCGTTTTTATTCGCTGCGATTATCGGGCAATTGTTTTTCGGAGACGCGACAGCAATTTTGAAACCGGTACTGGTTACACCATGAGGAAGGGTGGTAGGTGGTAGGTGGTAGGTGGTAGATAGTAGATAGTAGATAGTAGATAATTAGTTAAACATGATTACACTAAACGCGATACTTGCAGCAAAAGAGCCCTTGGGGGATTTGAATGGGCAAGGTTTTGGGCCTTTGCAAAACCCGGGGGACCAACCCGGGACGTTACTTGAGAAGTTGCTTTCTAACATTGTTGGTTTTTTGGTTGTAGGCGCGATCTTGTGGTTTGTCGTCCAGTTTGTACTGGCTGGATATAGTTTTATGACTGCCGGAGGGGATCCGAAGGCTGCGGCTGATGCAAGGAATAGAATTGTTAATGCTTCTATCGGGTTGGTTGTGGCGTTTATTGCTCTTATTTTTACTTCAATAATTGCTTCTCTTGTGGGGATAGATGTTTTGGATATTAACGGTTTCTTGAGTAAAATTACGATAGGAGGGGGTAAGTAAGATGGAGCTTGCGGCGCTAAACAATCCCCTTTCTGGGAGATTAAGCCCTCCGAGTGGAGATGCTGCGATTGGCAGTTTCGATAGTATTGTCACTTCGATTATTTCTCTCTTTTTTATCGTTGGAATTCTTCTCTTTTTCTTTTACTTTATAATTTCTGCTTATCAGTGGATTACTTCTTCCGGGGATCCAAAGGCTGTTGAAAAGGCCAGAAACGGTGTGGTCCATTCTATTGTTGGGCTTGTTGTATTATTCTCTGTTTATGCAATTTTAGGGCTTTTTGGATTAATTTTTGGTATCGACATTTTACAATTGGATATTGCGAAGCTTAAAATCTAGGGTAGAACACAAGGGACTATTTAGTGGTAAACTAGTTTTGAAGGAGGTGAAAAAATTTTGACTAACAAATATCTAAATGCACTTTGGACCAGCGCTTTGGCACTGTCTGCCTCGGCTGTTCCGGCTTTTGCTCAGAAGAAAGTGGAAGAAGGAAAGATCAACATTGGTGCTGGTGCTCCTTCGGATGTCGTGCGCGATTTAACTATTGGGACTGTTGTTTCTGTCGCTATTCGGGTCTTAGTAATCGTCGCTGCGGTTCTTTTCTTTTTTTGGTTGGTTTTGGGTGGTATTAAATGGATAACTTCAGGCGGAGATAAAAATAAGACCGAAGAAGCAAGGCAGCAAATAACGGCGGCTTTGGTTGGTTTGGTTGTTGTTTTCTCAGCTTGGGCAATAGCTCAGCTTATTAAGATTCTGTTTGACGTAGACTTGTTCAACCTTCAGTTGAGTAGGCCTGCTTAAACAGCAGATCTTGGGTGTTTTAGGAAGCAATCCCTCGGGTTTCGACTCCTGGGGGATTGTTCGTTTGTGGGGTTTGGGGTAAACTACGAACAGTGAAAACAATAAACAACATGCAGGCCAGGTTTGGGACTGCTTTGTTTTTGGCGGCTATTGTTTACTTTTCTTTGCCTTCTTCTGTTTTTGCTGCGTCTTGCGGAGATGTTCCCACAATTAAAGATATTGAGTGTGTTGCGGGGAATTTGGTTTCTGCGGCTTTGGGTTTAGCGGGGATAGTTCTGTTTATTATGTTTTTGATTGGGGGTTTTAAATATATGACTTCGGGGGGAGATCCAAAAGCAGTTGAGGCGGCAAAAGGAACCCTTACTCAGGCTGTTGCCGGATTGGTGGTTTTGGTTTTGGCTTATGTTGTGTTGGTCGTAATAGAGGCCATTACAGGAGTCAACGTAACAGAATTTAAAGTGACTACACCGTAGTGACAATCTTAAATTTACAATTTTTAATTTCTAATGAATTTTTAAACGTTTCAATTTTAAAGCTTCATTTCAAGTTTGAGATTTAAAATTAAAAATTTCCCAATGAGGCCCTTTTTAC